>JBHLMB010000018.1:0-13511 GCA_048938565.1 Promethearchaeota archaeon
ATGGAATGCCTAGGTTTGCCAAGGAGCAGGGGATGGCAAAATTAATATTACCAAACTATAGAATCAGCGAATATATGAAGAGTATAATTTAAATTCCTGTTTTGAACGACTTTCTATAATCAAATTCAATAAAAATCAATACCAAAGTCATTTGACTCATTATTAATCAATAAGAAAATGTTTTAAGGTATCTAATATTTTTATAAATAATTAATAGGGCAAACTAATAGGATCAACTGATTATTTTCCTAACCTTGTTGATCTAATTTTTATAATATAACATTGAAATAGAATGGTAAACCCTTATAGTATAGATCTTTTAATTCAAGATATTTAACTATTTGTGCTATTGTATGCATATTTATAACAATATCAATTCCCTTATTTCTTAAAAAAAGGGATAAATTTCAAAATTTGCAGCCAGAAAAGCGATACATATTCTAGCGGGATTAGTAGTGTTATTGGGCCCATTCTTATCGGGGCCGTATGGACGAATTTGGGCGATTTTAGTGTCAGGCCCATTAATATTTATCCTATATTATACTAAAAAAAATTCGAAATTCAAAATATTAGGTAAGATGTACAATGAGATTGGAGAAGTGGCAGAAGAAAAATTGAAGCGCTTTTATCTTCAAGGACCATTTCATTATTGTGTTTCAATCACTTTTTTAGTTGTTATTTTTGTAATAGTTGGATTTTGGGAAGATCAGATGTATCTTCCCATATCTAGAAGGTAAAAATAAATATATCCTGGACGGATACAACTAAAAGTGTGGAAGGATCACTTGTCTTTTTGATAACTGCTTTTATGTTGTCTTTTTTTCTTTCTTTGCTTTTGGATATTTATGCAAAAGTATGTCTATTGAATTAGTAGTTTTATATTCGATCATTCTTTCTATTATAAGCACGCTTGTAGAGCTCGTGTTGCCTAGTACTTGGGACGATTTGACGGTTCCGATCGTTTCCACATTAATTATGTGGATTGCATTATTTTTTATTTAATATCATGTTTTTATTTATTATTTTTAGAAATGTATCTGATTTGTGATGTCTAGAACAAGCGAAGAATTTGACTTAATTGTTGTTGGTGCGGGTACTGGAGGAGCAATTGCTGCTCGATTTGCTGCTGAAAAGGGTCTTAAGGTATGCATGATTGATAGCAAGGAAAGAGCCCAGATCGGGAATAAAATATGTGGTGATGGTGTCGGTAGTGAAATATTTGACTTCCTTAAAATTAATCATCCAAAGGGAGACGAGTTGGCGTGCCATATTAAAGGTGCGAAGATGTATTCTCCTAACTTGCAAAAATGCCTAACCATGATAGATCCAAAACAAGCGGGATATGTAGTTAATAGAATCGAATTTGGACAAAGACTCGTAAACGAAGCTTTAGACGCTGGAGTGAATCAATTTTTAGACAATACAATGGCTTTAAAGCTTATATACAAGGGAGATACCGTTGCGGGAGTAAAAGTTAAATCCAAGCACGAGGGAATCTCTGAAATCCGATCTAAAGTAACAATTGATGCGAGTGGTTATTATTCACCCTTGAGAAACCAAATAAAAAACCCCTTGGTGGAAAAAGAACTATCTAAAGCAGACTCGATCTTGTGCTTTAGGGAAATCGTTAATTTTCCAAAAAAAGACCAATCTATCAAGGATCCTGATTATATTTCAATATACTTGGATCAACATCGAGCACCAGGAGGATATATATGGTACTTTCCTAAAAATGATCATTCAGTAAATATAGGTTTAGGAATGTTTATGGATTATAAAGGTAAAGTGAAGCAATATTACCAGCAAAATGTTTTCAAAGAGTTTGTTAAAAGTCCTAATTATGAAATTGAATCTTCGGGCGGAGGAGTTGTTTCAGTAAGAAGACCCTTATGGTCGTGTGCCGAAAATGGTTTGTTGTTAGTTGGAGATTCTGGGTATCATGTTAATCCTTTGCATGGTGGCGGTATTGATCCATCGATGAGAGCAGGATTATATGCTGCAAATACTGCTGTAGACGCAATTGAATCTGGAGATTATTCTTTGAACAAATTATGGGCTTTCAACAATGAAGTTATGACGACTTTTGGTTCGCAATTCGCCTCACTTGACTTATTGAGAATGGCATTACAGGTGTTAACAAACGAAGAGTTAAACTTCGGATTAGGCAAGGACTTGCTGACGGAACAAGAAATATTAGACATTGCAGAAACGGGTCATATAGATCTCTCAATAACAAGCATGATTTCCAAGGCTATCAAGGGTTTTGGAAAAATAAAATTATTATTGGATTTAAATTATTTAAGAATACGTATGAACGAGATTTCTAAGCATTTTAGAAACTTTCCGACTAATATGAGCAATTTCCCTGAATGGAAGTCTAAAGCGATAAATATATATGATAGAATCAATAAAATGGTAATTAATCCACGAAACCATTCAAGAGTATGAATTAGTGATAAATATGGTAAATATCTTAATGGACGAATCTGAAAAGAATAGCACCTATAAGTATTTAATTGAAAAAATTAATCTCGAAGGAACGCTTCACTTTTCCTTAATTGACCCAGATCCATTACGACAAAGTCCTTCTGATGCTGCAAAAATTGCAAAATTATGCGAAAACGCGGGAACAGACGTCTTTTTAGTAGGTGGTAGTACTTGTTTTGACCAGATTTTCGTGGACGAAACGATTGATGCAATAAAACAAGAAGTAGATGTTCCTATCATAATATTCCCTGGTAGTGTTAGTAATGTTTCTTCAAAAGCCGATGCAATTTTCTTTATGTCGCTGCTTAATTCCGCTAATCCTCATTTTATTGTCGGGCATCAAGCATTAGCGTCTCACGCGATAAAAATGACCTGTTTGGAAACTATCTCAATGGCTTATTTAATCATCGAACCTGGTGCCGCCGCAGGTTGGGTAGGTGAAGCGAAATTATTACCAAGAACACAACCAAAATTAACACTAGCTTATGCTCTTGCCGCTGAAATGTTTGGATTCAAGATGATTTATTTAGAAGCAGGTTCTGGTGGACAGAGCATCCCTCCTGAAATAGTCAAACTATGTTCTGATGTCCTTACTGTTCCGCTAATTGCAGGCGGAGGCGTTCAAACGAAAGAAGATGCAAGAAAGTTCGTGGAAGCCGGTGCTGATGTAATTGTTATGGGAAGTTTCATCGAAAAGACCGTTTTAAAAGATAAAGCAGCTTCGTTAAAAGAAATTATTGACGAAATTAAAGATGCGGGTAAAAAAAATTTAAAAAAATTTAGTCTAAAATAAAAAGGGACATATTTCCGTGAAAATTAAAGATATTATCGAAATAATGCGCCCCATTAATGATGTTATGGGCTCATTTACAGTCATTATTGGCATTTTAAATACGAGAACGAGCGTTTCTGCTCCTATCATCATAACAAATATTATTCTCGGTGTGCTCGTTTATTTTTTCATAGCGGGTTCTGGAATGGTAATCAATGATATTTATGACCTTTCAATAGACCAAATTAATCGACCAAATAGACCTATTCCTTCGGGGAGGATATCCCTAAAGCAAGCAAAAATCCTGTTTATCGCAACCCTTGCTATTGGAATCGTTATTGCTATCTTAAATAGCGTTATTAATAGTTTGGGTTTTCTAAATGTAATAATTGCGGCCATTTTTGGATTTATCGGTTGGATTTATGCAAAATGGGGCAAAAAAAGTGGTTTTCCTGGAAATATAATTGTTAGCGTTTCCTTCACAATAGGATTAGTATATGGGGCTGTGTTAAATGGATGGAATGTTCCCGTATATATAATCTATTTCTTCCTAACATCATTTTTTCTCCTTTTAGCTAGAGAAATAATAAAAGGCTGCGAAGATGTAGAAGGGGACGAGAAAGAGGGTGTTAAAACCTTGGCCTTAACGGTTGGCCTTAAAAAAGCAATGATAGTGTCTGAAACATGCCAAATTCTATCCATCATCTTTTTTATCTTGCCAACTTTTACTTCAATCATTAATCCATTACTCTTTTTAATAACGATGTGTTTTGGATTAATCGTTGTTTTTTGTGCTTTCGTGCTTTCCCTTTTATCCAAGCTTAAAAAAGAAGAATTTGGTCGAATTAGCTTATTACTTAAAATTGGAGCCCTATTAGGTTTAGTTGCCTTTATATGTGCCAGCATAGGTTAATAAATACTCACAACTTAAGAATAATACAAAAAACATTCCTCAATGTATCTATACAAAACTTCATATTCATTCCAATCAATTTTATATTGCTCCTTTAGTACTAGTTTCTCAAAAAGAAAATAATAGTGATTATATTATGAGTTCAAGATCTAGTCGAGTTTCGCAGGAATATTCGAGATTGAGAAAAATGTTAAAAGACGGGCAGATTCTTCAATTGAAACCGTTTAATCCTAAAAACAAGAGTATTGACCATCTAGCTATAACATTAAAAGGACCAAAAGGAACAGCGTTTCAAGAAGGCTTATTTAGGCTTGAAGTTAAGTTTTCTCAAGAATATCCTAGAAAACCTCCGTTTGTTCGCCTTCATACTCCAATTTGGCATCCAAATTTTTGGCCAAAACCACAAGAATATCAAGGACAGCGCAATATTTGCCTTGCACTCGTAGATCCTTCATTGGTCGGCAAGAAAGGTGGGTGGAGCCCATCTAAAACGATTATTACCGTCATCCAAGCCATAATTGCAATGTTTAACACGCGAGGTAAATTCATCAATCCTACAGATGTATTTAACAAGAAAGCAGCCTTAGAAATGATGAACAATCCTAAAGCGTATGAAAAGAAAGTAAAGTACCTTGTTAAAAAATACGCAAATAAGAAATGGTGAAAGATAATTGAATGATGGAGATGGATACGATAAGGCAGAGAGTATCAGGCGAAGAATGGAGGAAATAAAGATACAAAGAGAATTACTGGAGGAAATCTATGACAGTTTAAAAGTCGAAGAAAAAGACCATAAGAAATACAAAAAACCCGATGATCCTGAAAAAGAAGCAGAAAAAATAGTGGAACAGTATATAACTCCAGATTATGATAAATATCCTTTTGAAAAAAAGAAACCTGCAATGAAGGTATTGCTTTCCGTTCAGGCATATCTTAAGATCGCAAGTCATGCCTTGAAGTATGCTCACGAAAAGATTCCAAAATCACAATGGGTGGAAGTTATTGGCCTTTTGGCAGGGAAATTAAACGAAGATGTTATGGTTTTACTTGTTGAAGACGCATATCCAATGGGCCATGGAAACGCTGTATATGCTGAAATCAAAGATTATAAGAATTATGTACGAGCGTGGAAGGATATAAAGAAAAACAAGCAATTTATTTGTGGATGGTATCATTCGCATCCATCGTATGGTTGTTTTATGAGCAACGAGGATATCGGTACTCAAGCACGATACCAAACGCTCTGGGAGAATGCCATAGCCCTTGTTATAGATCCTTACAAGATTGATGGAACATCTTTAGGATTTGAGATTTATAGGGCAAATCTTAGTACGAGGAAATGGTTTCCTGTAAAGAATAAGATTAAAGGATCAATTGACATGCAAATGGTTCCTGAGATATTAAAATTTATGAATCCCATCATTGAAGGTAAAGCATTATATTTAGAATATGATGAGGATTAAGTTTTTTTTGTATTATTTTTATTACTCCTATAGGAGTGATTCATCGTGATGTGGAAGCTAATTTTTTTCGTGATCGCGCTCATAACGGGTGTAGTTCACGGCGTTTTTATAGAACCATCTTTTAATATATTAGTTTCTTGGATTCTAATTGGTATTTGGTTAGATATAACGATTGCAACCATTGGAAAATCAAAACAGCATTCTGAATATAATTCCCCCCATAATACCGCCTTTTTTACCATCGTTCCGATGTTTATAGGCTTGTTTTATTCAATGTGGAGCAATTTCACGGGATTACTAGGAGATGTTTTGTTTGATTATGATGTTGTCTCAATTGATTGGTGGAGCCTAATCCTAAGCTTTCCTTACATCGTCTATGGTATTGTATCTATACGAAAAATGTTTAAAAAATATCTTTCCGTGTATTTTGGCACAAAAGCCGTGAAATCACGAGGCTTTGGATATTTCATATCTTTTTCCGTGTATTTTGTAATAATTGGGTATTGGACTTTCTTCTATATTTACATGAATGATTATGAAATCTTGCTAGAACCGATAAATTTTCAAATCAATGCCTTTCTTATAATGGTATTAATTCTTGTAGGAATTATTTTTTTTGTAAATGGAATTTTTGGCAAACGAGTGTCCTTTCCTCCTATATCACGAGATTACATTACAAACAGGGCTCGAAGCATAGACGAGACTCTTGCGCCGATTGCAAGCGCTACAAGCAGTCAAGCACAATTCTCTTCTATACCGAGAGCTTCTAATCGATCATCTCGAAGTAGCAGTCGAACCTCAAGACCCTCAAGAGTTACTGCTCAAGCAAGACCAAAACAACAAAAAGTCAAAAGTAGGAGCAAGGGTAGACCTTCTCCAAGAAGTCAGAAAACCGTATCGCAATCGCAATATGCGAAACTAAAACCAAAAGGAGTTAATTTAACACAAGACGATTTCAAGTGCATATTTTGTTTTGAATTACCAAAAACTTCCGATAATAATCACGGAGGTATTGTTATTTGCCCTGAATGCCGATATCCTGCACATTACGACGAGTTTAAAGATTGGACGAGGAATTCTCAATTATGTTCTCGATGTGACGCTCCTCTCCCGTTAAGATACATAAGAAATCCAAAAGTCATTCCTACTAGCGAGTATTTAAAAGTTATCAAAATGTTCGCTAAGTAGGTAGAAAACGAAAAATTTAAATTTCTTGAAAAAAAAAAAATTTTACAACTAAAATAATTAATGAAAGGTGAAAATTCTGGAAAAAAAGAAAATTGCATTATCTTTAGTTTCAATAGGAATTACGCTTGGAATAATTGGTATTTTATTAATTGTAATTCCTCTTGCAAATAAAATTAGTCTCATTGAAAGTGAAGGTGCTGTTTTTTTAATATTATCAATAGTATTTATAACAGCAGGTTTTTTTGGTTTGGGTTTATTAGCTCCAGCAATAATGTATTTCCCACAATTAATGGAGTGGCAATTTAGTGGAGTTGTAAAAGAGATTAAAAAGCCTGAAAATATTCGAAATTGTGTATCTTGCGGACGAAGGATTCCTTGGGATGCAAATCTCTGTCCATATTGCGGTCATAAATATTCCTAAGATCCTTTTTTGTTTTAATTTTTATGTATAAAACTAGTATTGACAAAATATAATCAACTATCTAATCGATTTTAATTTTCTTTCTTAATTCCCCCACCGTCGTTTTCATTTCAGAGTACACATTATGGGGATGAATCGATTCGAAGCTTTCAATTTTAAGGATAACCTTAAAGTCGTTGTCTAAATCCTTGAATTCTTCAAGAATCTTGAATCGGAAGTTCTTTGCCATCTCTCGGACGACATCTTCAGAAAAGAGCGGCTTTAAGTGGGCATACCTAACTAATTCAGCTTCTTCAGGTCTTTTAAGGACGGACTGAATCCTTCCGCTCATACTTTCTTCTATGACATCGATTATATCAAGGACATCAATCTTATGGCTATTTAAATCTTTTATTTGAAGCACGATCGTTCCTTTAGATCTCTGGTTGTGAGATGAGAAAGGAAGTAAATTTATTAATTTTTTGAGGTCTTCTTCGGAAACCGCAATGTCTTTTCGATTTTTGATTAACTCTTCGGCGAATTCCTGGCTCATTTCCTTAGCACAAGGACAAACAGTCATTCCTACCGCACTAGCTCCTATAAAGTAATTATAATCCACATTTCCTGCCTCGTCCTTTTTAGCTTTTACGAACGAACTGATATCGTAAGACTTCTGGATGTTCCTGTGTGAATTTTCTCTTATTTGGACGACGATCTTTCCTTCAAGCTTAACTTCTACTTTCACGGTATATGGATGTCTTTCTAATAACATCTTCACGATCCTATCGCCTACAACTTCAATTGTAGGAGTAGGTTGAAAAATAACATCATTTATTATCTCTTCTATGGTTTCAGAGGTTCTTGACATATGTATGCCTCTTTGTTGAGCCGGAAGCGAGATTAAGGCTGAAATTTTAGGATAAAATGAATAGTGCTTGTTTTCTTGAACAATATCGACTTTCTTTTCTACATTTATGATACCAACCTTGTCAATGGCGATGTCCACCAAGCTTCCTGAGTCTTGTAAGTCCTTTTTAAATTCGTGCATGCAACTTATTTGATAGTGGTGATTTATCTAAACTAGTAAAAGAAGAATTAATTTTAATCCTTTGTAGTTGATAGAATTTGCATCAAATATCGATTTGATTTAAATACTTATTTCAATTTTTTTTCTTAATTCAGTTATTAGATTAGAAAATTCAAATTAATATATTTCATATTATCTATCAATGTATAATGGATCATAAAACATTTTCATACAAATATGGATTTATTGGTAAAGATCTAGAATTAAAACAGGATATTTATATGGAGATTGATGATTTGGGAACAATTATTAATTTAACCTATAGAGATATCGAGATTAACACCACATTAATCCAAAAAGGTATTTTAATCGTTCCTGGATTTATCAATTCTCACGTCCACATAGGAGATAGTTTTGCAAAGGAAAAGGGCTTTAATAAAGATTTAATCGATGTCGTTGCCCCTACCAATGGATTGAAGCATCAACTACTATCAAAAGTATCAATTAGTACGAAAATCGAGGGCATTCAAAATACTTTAATCGAATTTTTATCTAATGGTATTACTTGTTTTATTGATTTTCGCGAGGAAGGAGAACAGGGGATAGGAGTTTTAAAAACCGCATTGAGAAATTCACCCATAAGACACTTGATATTAGGAAGATATAATCAAATTAACGAAATACCATTAATTTTTGAATTAGCTGACGGTGTTGGGCTTTCTAGTTATACTAATAAAAGTCCTGAGGAAAAAGCGAAATTAGCAGAGAATAAAATAAGAAATGATAAAATTATATCGTGTCATTGTGCAGAAGTAATCAGAAAAGAAAATTTAATTGAGGAAATCGTTAGTGATCAAATCGTTGATGTAATAGTACACGGAACGAAGCTTTTGAAAGAAGACCTTCTTCAGTTAAAAAGAAAAAAGATATCAATCGTTATTTGTCCAAGATGTAATGGCTATTTTGGAGTAGGATTTCCGCCCGTTCTTGATATGCTAGGTATAGGAAACTTAATATCTTTAGGAACAGATAATATCATGGCAAATAGCCCGGACCTATTTGAAGAAATGCGATATTTATATCGTTTAGCGAGAATTGAAGGAAATAAAAGAAATTTTATGCCATTAACACCTAAAATCCTGTTAAAAATGATTACAATTAATCCTGCTCTAATTTTTGGATTAGAATCTGAAATTGGTTCAATTTCTATTGGGAAGAAAGCGGATTACTTTACCATTGATTTAAGAGATCCGAACTACTTTTGCCAACTTAGTGCTGATGTTATTCATGCTTTAATAGTGCAAAGAACAAGATCGGAAAATATCAGACAAGTATTTATTAATGGTTCGCTAGTTTTTGAAAGGTAAACTCCTTAGTTTTATTCAAAGCAATTCGAATGATTGTAATGTGGGAATCTTTGATCAACTAGTTGAATGATTTTTATCGCTTCATTCCTTTTATGATATCAAGATTAGAATATTTGAAGATTGATTGATTCAATTGAAAAAACCTTACATCATATTAAGTGCTGCAATGACCATTGATGGTAAGATTGCGTCAAAAACGGGAGATCCTGAATTATCTGACGAAGAAGATTGGAAAGAAGTTCACAAACTCCGTTCTACAGTTGATGCCATTATGGTTGGAAAAGGTACGATCCTTAAAGACGATCCCAAGCTTCATATTAAGTTTTATAATCATAAGGGTTATTATCGTATTGTTATGGATAGTGATTTGTCTATTCCATTAACCTCCCAAGTAATATCTTACAAACCAAAAATTTATCCCACAATTATATGCACGACTGAAAATGCGCCAAAAGACAAAATAAGAGAATTTGAAGCAAGAAATATAAAAATTGTTAGAGCTGGAACGGATTCTCGCGTGTCCTTAAAAATATTGCTACCTATTTTATATGAACTTGGAATAAAAACGATCTTATTGGAGGGTGGGGGAAATCTAAACTGGAGTTTCATAAAGAACAATCTAATAGATGAACTAAGGATTACTGTGGCTCCCTGGATGATTGGAGGAAAAAAGGCAACGAGCCTCGTTGAAGGAGAGGGATTTAGCGAGATGATGGCTGCTCCAAGGTTTAAAATAGTTGATATAAATCATAGAAATGATTATGTAATATTAAAATATTTGAAGAATTAATATGAATTACAATAATGAACCTGGAAAACTCAACGACTTAACTCTCAAGCAAATAAAACAAAAATTGGGAATATTAGAGGAAGAAAAATCTAAAGAAGAGCGTGGAAAGGTTACATATTCAAAAAATTTCAGTATTTCTCTTTCGAATTATTGCGAGAATCAATGTGGTTATTGTTTTTTCAACTATAAAATCCCAAAATTAAACGGAGAGGGAAATGTTATTCTCTTGGACAACGAGAGAATGGTAACCTTAATCCAGCAAGCACTCCGATATAATTGCAAGGAGGCCTTGTTAATCTCAGGAGAACGACCAGACACATTTTTTGAGGTAAAGCATGAACTTGAAGAAAGAGGTTGCGAAGATTTTATCGAATTTGTAAAAGATATTTGCATCTATCTGCTTGACTTTAATTTATTACCGCATACTAATATTGGATTACTATCGTATGATGAAATGAAAGAGTTAAAGAATTACAACGCGAGTATGGGCTTGATGCTAGAAAGCACTAGTAAGATGCTTTTTCAACAAGGTGGTGTGCATGAAGAATCTCCAGGGAAACTACCGGAAAAGCGAATAGCACACTTAAAAAATGCAGGAAAGTTGAAAATTCCTTTTACAACGGGTTTATTGATTGGAATTGGGGAGAATCAAGATGATAGGTTGAATGATTTGATACTTATCAAGCAAATACACGAGGAGTATGGGCATATTCAAGAAGTTATTATTCAAAATTTCGTACAAAAAGCAAATGTTCCTTACAAACCCAAAAAATTGCTTGAGATTAGAGAAGTATTGAAAGTAGTTGGTATCGCGAAACTATTATTTGATGGAGAAATATCTGTTCAAGTTCCCCCTAATTTGGTTTCAGGATACGAAAAAGACTTTATTGAAATGGGGATTGATGATTTTGGAGGTATTTCTCCATTTACGGATGATTTAATCAATCCAGAAAAACCATGGCCACAATTGACAATGTTAGAAAAGGCATGTAACCAATTAGGCCGCAGACTCGTAGAGAGATTACCTGTTTATGAAAAATTCATTAATAAACCAGGATTTTGTTCCGAAACTATTAAAAAAAAAATAAATAATATTACAATATAAATGTCCTTGACATCTCAAATTATAGACCAAGCAGGCGTGAGCATAAGAGAAATACTACGTAACGCCTTAAGGGGCGAGGAAATTAGCCCGCAGGACGCATTAAAACTATTAAAAGTCACTGGAAAGGAATTATTAGCCCTCCAATATGTTGCAAATCAAATTTGCCTTGAAAAAAAGGAAAATATCGTAACTTTTGTTATAAACCGGAACATCAACTTTACTAATTCATGCAATCACGGGTGTAAGTTTTGTTCTTATAGTGTCTCCTCTGATTCACTAGAAGCTTATCTCTTATCACTCGATGAAATTAGAAGTAAGGTCGCTGAAGCACTGGAATATAAATGTACTGAAATATGCGTTCAAGGTGGGATTAATCCAGATTTAAGATTTGAAAACTATATTGATATTTTAAAAACAATTAAAAAATTAAATCGAAACCTCCACATCCACGCTTTTTCTCCCGAAGAGGTTTTTAATATGGCGAATTTAAATGGGGAATCAATCGAAAATACTCTTAAAGAATTGAAAAAATCAGGTTTAGACTCGATGCCAGGCACTGCCGCAGAGATTTTAGTCGATGAGATACGAAATGTTATATGTCCCAATAAAATTAATACAAAACAATGGACTGATATCGTAATAATAGCTCACGATTTGGGAATTCCAACGACATCAACGATGATGTATGGGCATATAGAGGATTTAAACCACAGGATTAAGCACTTAGAAGTGTTAAGAAACATTCAAAAAGAAACGATGGGTTTCACCGAATTCGTACCCCTGGTTTACGTGAAGGAAAATCCTCTATTATCGAAATCAATTCAACACCCTTTAAAACCACGCAATTACTTGGACGACTTTAAACTTTATGCTGTCTCGCGATTGTTTTTTAACAATTACATTGAAAACATTCAATGTTCTTGGGTGAAATTAGGTCCTGACCTCGCTCAAAAATCGTTGCATTACGGCGTAAACGACTTTTCAGGGACTTTAATGGAAGAAAACATATCAAAAAGCGCAGGCGCGGCTTATGGAGAATACCTACCTCCAAAACAAATAATCACTTTAATTAAAAATGCAGGAAAAATACCCGCTCAAAGAGACACTCTTTATAATATTGTGATGCAGTATTGATGGTTTTGATCTAATTCTATAAAAATAAAAATATTCAAAAAATTTGGTATTATTTGATTTTTTTTTCAATTATTCTTTTATATCAAATAATAATTTCACTATTCAACATTTATTTTAAAATGACATAACTTATGAAAGTACAACATACTTGTCCTACAAAGGGAGATAATGTTATTAAAATAATTTTTATAGTTCAGTTATTTTTATCTTGCATTATTATACTATTTTTGCACTGGATCCTTTCAATAGCATTTTCTATTTTTTGGATATTATCACATAAATTAATTACCAATAAAATTATATGTGTTAAATGCATTTATAATCTAGGAAATCGATTTGAAACGATTGAAAATTATGAAGCGCAATATAAAAAGATATTCAATCGATCTTGTAAGATAATAACGCTATATCTCATGGGTGAATGGTCTTTTTCAATAGTTATAGGAATAATAACACTTGTTATTTCTTATTCATTGATTAAAATATTAGTTATTACCCTGATGATCTTTCAAATTTACACAATTTTTTATTTTAACTTTAGAGTGATGAAATATCATTGTCCTAGGTGCTTAGCTAGAAATGGCTATCCCTACTCAAGAATTTAATTTTTTGCTTTTAAAAATTCAATAAATTCCAATATTTTTTCTTTATCTTTATAACTTTCTTTAGAGAATTTTATGGATTTTGCATCGATTTTTATTTGATTTAACCACTCTTCAAGCCAAGATATTGCTTTAGGATCATTAAACAGAAGACATTGCTGATAATCAATATTTCCGTTTAGATTTGGGAGGAATAATACTCCAAATTTATTTGTAATTGCTATAAAATACTTGCTTTTTTCAGTAATAAATAATTTTGAATC
>JBHLMB010000481.1:0-3338 GCA_048938565.1 Promethearchaeota archaeon
AAATGACTTGTCACAATCGTATTGGAAATATTCATTTGATAGAAGGTAATGCTTCTGAAGCAATGAAAGAATATCAAATGGCTTTTGATATCGTGAAAAAATATGAAGACCTAGAACTTAAAGCAGATTGCTTTACTAATTTCGCAAGTGTTTATAAGGAACAACTTGAGCCTATCAAGGCATTAGAATATTTAGAGAAAGCATTACAAATCTACGAAAAATTAGGAAACCTATCGCAAATATTAGATATATATAATAAAATGGGATTGATTTATTTTAGCATGCTAAAATATCCAGAATCTGAAGAGAAATTCGAATTGGCTCTTGAATTTGCAGGAAAAATTGGTCGGAATGTCGATAAAAAAGCAAGCTTGATACAGATTGGTGCGTTATATGTTAAGCAAGGAAAATTTCAAAATGCCTTAGAAAAATTTGATGAAGCGCTTAAAATCAATAGGGAAACGAACGACATCGAGGGAATAGCAAGTTGCATGAATCATATTGCTAGTGTCTATAGAGACCAGAAAAAGTTTACTTCTGCATTAAAAAAATATGAAGATGCCCTTCAATTTTTATCCGATCATGGCATTAAGGAATCAGCTACTGTGGATCTCATATCTAAAAATATTGAATATACTAAAGTTGTTACCAACGAATTAAATAATATTGACGCTGAAGATCATGAGATCCTCGATGAGATGGGTGATAATCTTGATAAATTTCTAGATTCTAACGATTTTACCGAACTCGCAACAGAATTGAAGGAAAAATTTGAATTAGACGATAATGAAATAAAAAAAACAGCAGAGAATATGAAAAAAAAGTTTCAAGCGTTCTCTGATGTTATGAAAAAACTGTCAGATGAGGATGATAATGATCTGGATTTCAAATTTTAAAGGATCGTTAGCAAGTGTTATTTATAGCAGAATAGAATTTTGACACATCTGGACACTATATAAATGAATCTCTTATCCAAATAATATTCTTATTCTTATAAACACTCTGAAATCATGCGTACATGTACTCAATAGGAATTGCAGCAATGCTCCTTGGCGTCTGCATCAAAACATTACGGAGATGGGACAAGAATAAAAAGATAATATATATAAGAACAGAGGGCGGACAGAGACGCTTCTCTATAAAAGAAATTAGAATGATTCTAAATAATTCTAAGGAGAAAAAGAAAATGGGAAAAACATTAAAAAGATCACAGGTTCTCTTTAAAACCCAATGAACTCATGTTCCTGATAATTGAAAATGTTTTCGATTAAGAAAATGTCCCTCTAATCCATCATTCTTAAAAATATTAGTTAAAAAGACCGCCTCTTCATTGATATAAATCATTGACAAATTTTAATTATATAAAATCCTATACCTAATTAGATAATTTAAATCTTAATTCAATATCATGAGTTCTAAGGCAGAAAAAAATACTCTTCTTACTAAATTGAAAAGCAAAGTAATAGATGGTACTCTCATCCTATTTGATAAAAATAGTAAATGTTTAAACATTGATTCGGTTGATTTTGAGAGGATTGAGATTTATAACATTCGAAATAAAGTTGAACGGAGGAAAAATTCCATCTTTTTTGAAATCTCCGACAATAAATTAAAAAAATTTTTTGAAATGAATGAAAACTTGCTGTGTGAATCTACAGCAGAATATTTTGGTCTTGTTTTCGATGATGATAATTATGTCCAGAGAATTTCTTATAATGCAATCTCCGGGATCTTTTATGTATTTATTGAATGGATCACTTGTTTAGCGGGCTTTAGTTATATCGTGGAATGGAGATTAAAAGAATTGGAAATAGATAAAGATAATGCCCCTCTCATTTATGACATTAGAAACATAATTTCTCGTTTTAAGAATGAATTTACAGATTACTTGACCAAGTACCCATTGTCTAAGGTTATTGAGGAAAATGGAGATCTAATTGAGAGAATAACACAAATGGGTCAAAAGGGAGCATGCTCAAGGAAGATGCTTGAGAAGATTGAGGATTATCTTTTAACACCGATTATAAATGATTTATATGGTTAAATAACCTTCAAATTAATTATAAAATTAATTTGAGATTTTTATTATTTAGCATGGATCTTGGTATCATTTTTATGTCATTATATCTTAAATTCATGTATTTTAAGGAATGTAAATTTTCCATGGATTTTGGAAGGGTTTTTAAGTCATTCCCTGCTAACATTAATACTTCAAGCAAATAAAGATTTCCTATTGCTTCCGGAAGATTATTCAAGTTATTTTCATCTAAATTCAATTTTTTTAGTGCCTTTAAATTACCTGTAGATTCTGGCAGTGTTGTAATTTGATTTTCCCCCAAATCAAGAATCTCAAGAGATTTAAGGCTTCCAATCCAATCGGGAACACTCTTTATTTGATTGCTTGCCATTTGCAGCTCTTTTAGAGATGTTAAATGATAAAAGGATTCAGGAATGCTGTTTATAAAATTACCAAGCATGTTTAATTTTTCCAGCATTTTAAGATTACCCATTGATTCAGGGAGCTCTTCCAATGAATTATTTTCCATATAAAATTTTTTTAGAGTACTGAGTTCTTCAATAGTTTCAGGTAGCCCTGCAATTTCATTATTCGACAATTCTAATTCTTCAAGGGATGTCAGGTCTAAAATCCAGCCGGGAAAACTTGTTAAGTTGATATCATTCAGAATCAATACTTTTAATAATTTCAGTTCATTCAATGATTCGGGAAGGAATTCCAAATAATTATCATGGCAAATAAATAATTTTTCAAGAGATTTCAGCTTACCTATTGAGCTTGGAATTGTGGGAAACGAGTTACTGCTCAAATTTAACTTTTTTAATTCTTGTAAATTTCCAATAGATTCCGGGATTTCCTTTAACATGGCTCGTTCAATATTTAGCTTCTCAAGTGATTTTAATTCGGTAACTATCGCAGGAAACTTTCTAAAAGGGTTGCCCTCAATATTTAAAACTTTAAGATTATCTAAATTTTTCATTGAGTTGGGGAGTTGATCTAATCGATTTCGAGATAAATCTAAGAGTGTGAGGGATTTCAAGTTCCCGGTTGAGCCGGGCAAGTGAGTTAATCTATTGCCGGATAGACATAATTTCTCAAGGGAAACTAAGTTTCCCATGGAAGGCGGAATTTCATTTAAAGCATTTCTTTCGAGAATGAGGACTTTAAGAGCTATAAGATTCCCAATTGATTCTGGAAGATGTTCTAACACCCGTTTCTCTTGCGTGTCTTTTATTTCTGCAGTGCTCTTCTTAATGGGCACCCGGCCTGGAGCATGAATCGATAAATTTGAATTTTTCGAAGGATAAGGAATGGTTCTATC
>JBHLMB010000019.1:0-13484 GCA_048938565.1 Promethearchaeota archaeon
TTAAAAATCTGAAAATCATATATAAAATAAGGGGGATAAAAAAACAAATCCAAGAATTAAATAGACATGTTATTCCAGGACAAATAAAAAGGATAAAAGCAGCGTATACTGGGTGCCTTATATATCCATATATACTTTCCGTGACCAATTCTGAAGCATCAAACGCTTCATTTATGAGTTTACGAGATTTTAACAATAACAATAACCCAATAAAAATCAATGCACAACCAATGATCAATATGAAAATGTAATCAATGGGCAATAGAAATATGGGATAAAAGGCGATATGTATTGTCAAGAATATGACGATGAAGGGTGTTGTTAATAATGCCATTCTAGGGCCTATGCCCCAAGCAGTCATATTACTGCTTGAATTTAAATTTTGATTGCTAGATGTATTCATTAGAATAATTCACAATTTATTTGGATTTTTTAAAAATAATTTCTTACCTTATAATAAAAAATTTATATTTTTAAAAATAATGGAGTCCAGTTCTTTCCAAATGAAATCAGTGTATGGAACTAGTCTATAACTCAAATTCAAGTTGATTAGTTCTAATAGTTTGATTTACATAAATAATCCTATCATCAAAAAAATTTATATTCATTCTGAGCATAAAGTAAAATTGCCCGATGTGTGGATTGAATTTATTTTAATGGTTTTTAAATTACTTATTTTCTCCCAATTGTTCGGAAATGTAATTGCTTTGAAAAAGTATCGTGATCGTAGATTCTTCTTCCATCCACGAGGTTAGGTGTTTTCATGTGTTTGATAAAGTCTTGAGGCGTTAAACTCTTGAATTGTTCCCATTCCGTAATAAGCAAGGCGCAATCGGAATCTTGGAGGGCTTCTTCTATTGAATTGGAATACTTAATAGTATCATTGAGAATCTTTTTTGCGGCTTCTTCTGCTTCGGGATCATATGCTACTATATTAGTAACCGCTCTCTTGCTTAGCTCTTTTATAACTCTCAAGCTAGCAGCTTCTCGCATGTCGTCTGTTCCTGGCTTAAAGGATAATCCTAATATTGCGATCTTCTTACCCTTTAGATCTCCTATTAATTCTTCTGCGATGTCGACCATATGGATGGCTTGATCGTTGTTGAGCTCGAGTACGGCTTCTAGAACTCTTGATTGAAAACCCTTTTCTTTTGCCCAGTTCTTTATAGCACTCACATCCTTGTGAAAGCATGAACCTCCAAATCCCACGCCAGCCCCTAAAAAATTTGGATTTATCCTATCGTCAAGTCCGATTCCTTTCATGACTTGTACAACATCTACATTTGGTATGAGTTCGGCAAATCGGGCAAACTCGTTCGCAAAACTGATTTTCGTTGAAAGAAAACAATTATTTGCGTATTTTACCATTTCTGCGCTTTCTATATTCATCCTCTCCTTCGGGGGGTAAGGTTCATCGTAAAATTGCTTCCACATGCTTTCTAGTATATCACCGCTTTTTTTATCGAGTTCTCCCATAATCAACCGATTGGGATGAAATGTGTCGTAAACTGAAGCGCCTTCTCGTAAAAATTCGGGTTGCATGGCTAGCCCGAAGTGCTCTCCCATTCTTTTGCCGCTTAATCGTTCAATGTTCTTTCCGATAAGGTCTCTTGTCGTACCTGGAACGATCGTGCTTCTCGCAACAATCAAGTGATAGCCATCTTTATCTGCCAAGGCTTTTCCAATTTCTTGTGAAATATTATCAATGAAACTTAAATCTATGCTATTATTTTCCCTCATGGGCGTTCCAACGCAAATTAAAGTTATATCCGTTTCAAGAATCGCCATTTTATTATCTAATGTGACATATAAATTATCATCATCAATAGCCTGTTTTAAAATCTCGTCTAATCCCTTTTCGTAAAAGGGGGCTTGTCCCTTGTTGATGAGTTCGGCCTCGTCTTCCTTTATCGTTGTCGCAATCACCTTAAAACCCTTGCTTGCCAAACACGATGCCGTTACTAATCCTACGTATCCACAACCCGCAATTGAAATTCTTGGTCTTTCCATCATTTAATTCAAAATACAATGGGATAAAAAGCTTTCGTACTTCTCTGATAAATATGTTAAATTAATACTTAAAATGTTGATTGATGAATTTAGCCTTTAAGATTTGTTTTGATGCAAAAAAAATCATTTTTAAGTATTAATTTAACATATTTATCAATGGATAAAAATTACGCAAAAGGCATTGTTTTTGGTTTAATATCTTTGTTATTTGTGAGTTTACAACCAATAATAGCAAATTCACGCCCTAAAGAAATTGATAGTTTTATATATTGAACAATGACGAGTATTTTATTATGTTTTTTTTTTCCTCCCTCTAATGCTTTTTGAAAGAAAGGAAATGAAATAAAATTTAATAAAACTTAATACTATTATAGAAGAAGAAATTAAATTAAAAAATCTTTTAAATGGATTTAAGGAACACAAATTATTATTTCTCTATCTTGGAATTAATTTCTCTGTAGCTTATATATTATTTTTTTCAGGATATGAAATAGCTGGAGCCATCAATGGTTCTTTAGCGCAAAAAATGGACTTGATTTTTGCATTGGTATTTGGGTATTTTATAAACAGGGAAAAAATTTCTAAAACTCAAATTCTTTTTTCATTCTTTTTATTTTTTGGTCTTGCTATAGCGATTACTCAAGGTTCTTTTGATATCATTGAATTTAATCTTGGTGTTATAATGTTACTAATAACCGTTGCATTATGGATGTTAGCTCACGCAATAACAAAACCTTATCTTGATCAGAATAAAATCACGCCTTATCAATTAATATTTATGAGAAATGGGGTTACTGGAAGTATATTGCTAACATCTGTTTTAATATTTAGAGAATTTAATGTATTTGCCTTATTGATCGATCCAGTTAATCTATTTAATTTTCTTCTAATGGGAATAGGATATGGAATTGATTTGTGTTGTTTTTATATATCACTTTCTTATATTAATATAACAAAAGTAAGCGTAATAATGGCTCCGTCGCTGCTCATCACATTATTTTGTGCAATGATATTTCTTTCAGAGATTTTTACGATATTTCATTTAATTGGAAGCATAATTGTATTAATATCAATTATTATAATTATTAAAGAATAGAAAAAATGAAAGATTTATTCTTTCAGCGCCCAGTTAATGATCTGGTTGAGCTGAAAGTTTGCAAAATGATTTTGAACCATGGCAGAACTTGGACAGGCGCTAACACATGTTCCACACCCTTTACAGAGAACGGGATTCACAACGGCGATCTTTTTGTATTCGTCAAAATCAATTGCACCGAACGGACACAGTGACTGGCAAGACATGCATCCACTACATTTGTGTTCGAGTACAACCGAGTAATACGGTTCGATTTCTACTTCTCCCTTGGCCATTAAGGTTGCTGCACTTGAAGCAGCTCCTTTAGCTTGTGCCACAGTATCTGGAATGTCTTTAGGACCTTGGGCAACGCCAGCAACAAATATTCCATTCGTTAATGTGTCTACGGGTCTGAGTTTTGGATGAGCTTCCATAAAAAATCCATCGGCGGACCTCTGAACGCTTAACAAAGAGGATACCTTATCCGCATCAGATTTGGGCTCTAAACCAGTAGAAAGCACCAACATGTCTACTTTTACTTCGATCGGTGTTTGTAAGAGCGTATCCTCAGCACGAATTATAATGTTGTGGTCTTCATCTTCTGAAACTTCGGCAATCCTGCCTCGAATGTAAGTGATACCATATTCTCTTGCTGCTGATTCGTAAAATTCTTCGTATCCCTTTCCGAACGCACGAATATCCATGTAAAATATGTAAATATCTGCTTCGGGGTGTTTTTCCTTGTATTGCCTGGCTTGTTTTGTTGCGTACATGCAACACACTCTTGAACAATATTGATTGCATCCTTCTCGGAAGTTCCTGCTACCTACGCATTGTAAGAACGCAACGCTATGAGGAGCCTTTAAATCCGAGGGACGAGCCGGTTTTCCTTCTAAGGGTCCAATAGAACTAAGAAGGCGTTCCATCTGAAGTCCATTAATGACATTTGGATATTTACCAAAACCATATTGCTTTAATTGTGTGGCGTCGTATAAATCCCAGCCTGTTGCTATGATGATGGTACCTATCTTAACTTTCTCGTATACTGGCTTGTCGTCGTAATTTATTGCTCCTGGTTCACATACATCAGGTCTAGCGCATATACCGCATTGAATGCACTTGTCCATGTCGATCGTGTATTCTCCAGGTACAGCTTGAGGAAAGGGAATGTATATTGCTTTTCTAGTACCTAAACCTAAATCAAATTCGTTTCCGCAGGTAACAGGGCATGCTTCTGCACACGCTCCACAGCCGGTACACTTTTCTTGATCAACATAATGTGGTTTATGCATTATCGTAGCTTCAAAATTGCCGACATAACCGCTCACATCTATAACCTCTGAGTATGAGTGGATTTTTATGTTTTTATTTCGAGCAACATCAACCATTCTTGGAGTTAATATGCAGGCTGAACAATCCATTGTTGGGAAAGTCTTGTCTAATTGTGCCATGTGTCCTCCTATGGTTGCGGTTTTTTCAACAAGGTGGACTTGATATCCCTCTGTCCCTAAATCTAAAGCTGCGTTCATCCCTGCAATTCCCGCACCAATAATGAGGCATGATGGTTCCACGCTTACTTTTTGAACTTCTAATGGCTTTAATTTTCTCGCTTTAGCGATGGCCATCTTGATATGATCTTTCGCAATGTCATATGCTCCTTTTAGATCTTTCATATTGACCCATGTAGCATGTTCTCTGATATTAGCTTGCTCGAAGAGAAATTGGTTTAGACCTGCTTCCTTACAAACTAATCTAAATGTAGGTTCATGCATTCGTGGTGAGCATGCTGCTACAACGACTCTATTAATCAGCCCATCTTCAATATCCTTCTTAATAATTTCTTGACCATTATCAGAACAGAAGAATTTATATTCTCGGGCAACTTCAACATTCGGTAAAGTCTTTGCATATTCAACTAAATCTGGTACTGAAACGACTCCACCTATATTGATACCGCAATGACAAACATAAACTCCTATTCTAGGAATCTCTTTACCCGTTATTTTTATCTCATTTTTTGCTTCGGTCATTTTTCACGCCTCTCTATATCAATTGTTCCTTTATTGTTTTTAGGAATGGATCCAATGAAATGAATGGAGAAACACCAATTAATTCGTGGTTTTTCATCAAACCTAATCGACTCGGATCGATGCCCATAGAAACGCCTAAAAGTTGAGTCAAATAAACTACAGGAATGTTAAAAGGCTCGCCGATTTCATCCTTAAATGTGTTGTTAACTTCAACTTGACCCAAATCAAGCTGTAGATGACAGAATGGACAACAATCTATTATTATATCTACTCCTGCGTTTCGCATGTTCGTTAGCTTTTCTCGAGTGAAATCTAAGGATACTTCTTTAATAGCACTTCTTACAGCTCCACCAGCCCCACAACACATAAGCTTGTCCTTATAATCTATGCTTTTAGCTCCCGTCAATTCTACAAGCTCGTCTAAAAATCGTGGTTCCTCACATTCTCCTCCCCATGGTCTCATGTTACTTGGCTTGAGTACATGACAACCGTAATGCACGGCAACTTTTAAGTCTTTGAATTTATACTTGATATGATCTCTAATGTAATCCAAACCCATATCCAAATAAAGTATCTGAGTAAGATGTTTGGGCTCCCTATTTCCTTTAAATTCTTTTCCTATCTTCGCAAGGTGCTCGTTCACTTCTTTTCTCAGTTCAGGATTGTGCTTTAATTCCGTCCAAGAATCTCGAAGCGTTCCATAACATCCATTGCATCCCGTGAGAATGTCTACATCTAATTCTTCACCCAAGCAGTTATTTCTCGCTGCAACTGCAAGCCAAGTGGGAATGTGGAAAGCACGGAATACTCCTGGTGCAGGGCAACATGAGGCACCTTCTAGATCCAAGATTTCTGCTCCTAATTCTTCCATCACCGCTCGTATGGAAGCTTCTATTATGGGGTACCTATTTGGTATCACGCATCCCAAGAAAAATCCGTATTTATAATCGCTTGTTGTCATTACTTGTTCTTCTCGTTTTTATTTTCATTCTTTCGGCTTTCCTTGATTTTTTTCACATTATCCAATAATTCCCTGAATCCCGTGGATTTCATAAGAGCTTGTAATTCTTCTACTGCTTTTGGAAAAGAGTGAACCGTTGGAGGGAGTGCTGGTAATCCGTAAGATTCTCGTAAATCTCTCCATTGCTTATTATTATCTCCATGAGCGGGTACTCCGTGTCCACAAGCGTAGAACATCTCGCTTAATCCTTGGTGGGAATCCAATATATTTGCCTCCTCAACGGCAATATTTCTCAATTTAATGATCATATCAGTGACAGGGATGTTACGAGGACAGCGCTCTGCACAGGTGTAACATGTTGAGCAAAACCAAATATCAATATCTTCCAAAACGCTTTCATCTCCCATTAATGCTCTTCGAATAGCAGAACGAGTTCTATAGGCTGTACGCCTGCCTGAGGGACAACTACCAGAACAGGTTCCACAATTTATGCAAGCCCGTATTTTTTCTAAACCCGCTTCGACAAACTTATCCGCAATCCTCGAATTGACGGTCTTGAACACTTTTCGCTTAATGTATTTTTCTTTATTACTGCTCATTAATCGTTCAATTCTCAATAATTTTTATTAATTCATTTAACATACCACTACTAGGTTATCGTGTTGTAAATGTATTTGATTAAACATGTTAAATTGATAATCTTGAGTAGTAAAAAGTATATTTTAATAAAAAAGTTGCTAATAATTTTGAAAACCATTTATTCGATTTTAATAATGATTTATGCCATCGAAGTTTAAGAACGAACCATTTTAAGCGTTGAATGTTTCTTTCCGATAAAAAACAATGTCATTTACAAAGAAAATTTAACAATAAAGTGATATAAAATGCAAGAAAAAAACAAAAAAGCACACAAGGAGCGATCAAATTTTTTATTAGACTAATACTCAACGATGATATTTCAAGTTTAAAATCATCTAAAAAAAGAAACACAAAAAATATTTATATAAATTTTAAGATGGTATGTGTAATGGAACAATCGATAAATATAAATCAAGCTACATTGGAAATCCTCCTTCACGAATTACACGATGCGTGTAGCGATGCGATCGTGATTCCTTCTAATAGCCGCTTGATGCCAAGTGGGACATTGAGATGTAATGTGTTGAAAAAAGCTGGAGCAAAAGTACAAATTGAATGCAATCGGATAATAAACAAGATTTCAACCATACCCGTAGGTGGGGCAGTAATTACTTCGGCGGGAGAATTACCGTCAAAGTATATCATACACGCGAATAACTCTAGTCGTGACAAGAAATCGTTGATGAAAGCCACATGGAACTCTCTTAAAGCTGCTAATAAAAAAAAGTTTGAAAACATCGTTTTTTGTGCACTTTCAAAAGACATGCAGGGATTTACGATGAAAGCGTGCGCAAAAATTATGATCCTTACTATAAAAAAATATCTTGCCGAACAAAACCGGAGTTTAAAAAAGGTGTGTATCTGCTTGGAAAACGAGAAAGATTATAAGGACTTTGAAAAAATTCTCAACGAATAAATACTATATTTTACTAATTATCGTCCTTAATTCTATCAAATCCTAAAATAATTTAAAAAAGGCACGATTTTACTACTTCATAATGGTGAAACCAGACGAATACGAGTCAGTTCGCTATTTAGTCCAAAGCTTCCCTAACGAAATCGCTTGGAGTACCTTAAAAAAACTCGATGTTGGTAAAGGAAAAGGATGATTAATCATTTTCTTATAAATATTTAATTTTGTTAAATTATTTAAACACAATTCCTATAAGCAAATTTACACCTTAAGAAACTAAAGATTAATTTTTTTAAAACATTCTTACCAGCTTGCCTTGTGATCTCCAGCTTCATTCATCTCGCCTGACCAATCCTCGAGGCAACAAAAATAGGATTCTTCGAGTTCTTTTGGTAAATTAACAACATTCATAATAACATCTATATTTTATTTAATAACATTTCTCAATTACATCGTTTTCGGAGTTTTGGCAATAGAGCTCCTGTTGTTTTTTGATATTCCTTGTATTTATCACCGAATCTTCTTATAAGATCGATTTCTTCGTAATGTATCATTAATGGAACATATATAATAATTGCTATCGTAGAAATTATGATAAGAAACCACGAATTTAAAAAGATTCCAATTACAATATAAATTGGAAATTCTCCTAATGATTGGGGATGCCTAATGTACTTGTAGATCCCTCCATACATTTCCGTGTCTTTTGAAGGTGAAAGAGATTCAGATCCTGCATCTTTTATACCCAAAAACATTATAACGCATAACGGCAATAATGCAATACATCCAATAATAACACTAATCCACATATTAGGGCTTATTGTCCATGTACTAAAAATTGGAACTGGATACCATATCCATAAAATTAAGTTGATTATTGTAAGAAGCTCAAATAATCCGCTTAGTGCACGTAATCTCTTACAATATTTCCACGCTTTCTCTCCTTTTTTTTCGCTCTTTTTTATGGGTTGGAGACTGGAAATGTACAGGTATCCCATAACGACAAAAGCAATTATAAAAACGCTAAAATTTACTATACCAATCATGTCATTTTTACAAGTTTAGTATGAAAAGTTGGGCAAGCATCTTTTTTATAATTAATACAAGGAAAAACTTAATACAGGTTATATTGATGGAAAAGTCCTTAAACTAGCGTTTCTGCAATTTACTCACTAGCTTGTATTTATCGTCAGGACCTTTTTCCATAATAACAATCTGACAATTTTTTGGATTACGAAGAGATTCAAATTCCTCAACGCTCCAATGAAGCCAACGCATTAAAAAAATTCTTAAGGTCATTCCATGTGTTATTATTAGGGTATTTTCAGGATAATCCGCTTTTTTAAAATCCCGATACAATGTCTCTAAAAAAGTACTCACCCGATCGTATACATCCGCTCCAGACTCTCCATCCTTTATCCTATAGTAAAAAATGCTAAATTCGTCTCTTTCCTGGATAATTTCCTCATTTTCGTCTGGATGTCTCAAGTGTCCCCAATCAAGCTCGCGGATTCTAGGATCTTCGATTGCTTTAACGATATTTTTTCCTATCACTGATTTTATTATTTCAAAGGTTTGTCTTGTTCTGAAAAAGGGGGAAACATAAACATAAACGCGCTCCGAACCAAGAATTTTTTTTAATTCTTTTCCCGCCGAAACGGCTTGGGATTTTCCCAGTTCCGTGAGGTTTAGTGCATAATCAGGTATTGTCTCATAATTCTGTCTATCCACATTCCCTTCTGATTCGCCATGTCTTACGAGAATGACTCGATGTGGTTTCATAATAATGTCATAATTTTTTGTAAAATAAATTTGCTTATTTTATTTATTTCCTTGCTTTCCTTCTATCGTGGAAAATATCTATGGAAAATGTAGATATCAAAGCAATTCCTTGAATAATTCCTGATGTAAATCGCAATCAATTTATTCTTAAACAACATGATATATATACTGGAAAAGTTATATTGGTAAAAATTGTGTTGTTTAAAATAATTCTAAACCTTTAAATATGAAACTGTATTGTTAATTAACATTGTTAGCAGATATTTACTACAGAAAAAGGATCATTACGTAAGTAAAAATATCGGATTAAAATTTTGGAAAATTCAAAAGAAAGCAATGTGCAATTTAACGCGTGTTTATACGACCATCGATACATCAATTATGTTGAAATTAATGATTTATGCTTGTAGCACATAGATCACAAGGTAAAATGAAGTTTCCACAAAAGAATGAATTAAAAATAAAAAAATGGTGTAATGAGTGAATAGATTTAAGGGAAAAGTTGCTTTAGTTTGTGGAAACTTAGGCAAGATTAGAGAAAATAAGTTTGTTATAGGGCTTGGTGGTGCAATAGCACGAAACTTGTTATCTGAAGGCGCAAAAGTACTAGTGCTGGACTTGAACGAAAAAATCTCGACTGAATGTGCTAAAGCATTAGGTAATAAAATTAAAGCCGTACATTGCGATCTCTTCAGGGAGCGAACATATAATGAACATCCTTATGTTGATGAGCGGGGAAAAGACAAAATCGAAGTAGAATGGTTAGACTTCCCAGCTTTAGATATGGTAAAAGAAATCGTAAAAGATTATGGCAAATTAGATATTCTAGTGACAAATTTCGATCATTTTGCAATGGCTAAAATAGAAAAGTCAAGCGAAGACTTATACAACGAGCTTCGCGATAAGAATTTGTGGCCCGTGTTTCATCTATTAGCTGCTGTTCGTGAACAATTCAAGAAACAAAAGGAGGCCACCGGAGAGATAGCTAAAATATTAATTGTTTCCAGTATTTTTGGAAAAGCAGGTCTCTCAGTAGGTTCATTATATTCTGCCTTTAATGGTTCCTTGGTTGGATTGACGAAAGCGATGGCTCGTGAGTTTAGTAGGTTTGCAAATGTCAACGCAATAGCTATGGGTCCGATATCAGAAAGAAAAATGCAAGGTCCTAAGGATAGGGTTGTATCAGCTTACATTGCCACACAAACAGAAATGGCCAATAATCCAATGTCTTTAGAAGATGTTGCTCCATCTGTATCATTTCTGGTGTCTGAAGAGGCCTCTTGCATTACTGGTCAAATATTAAATGTTGATCAAGGCTTATGGCTTAAACTTGAATGTTGAGGCTAAAATTTTCAAAAATAAAAAGGGTGGTAGATAAAAATGCAACAAACAAAAGAAAGTATTGAAGGATTTAATAATGTTAGCGCTCCATTTTCTCAAGATAATATTAAGATGATTCCAGGGCTTTTAAATGGAAAAGTAGCGCTCATCACTGGAAGTAGTGATGGAATTGGTAAATCAATTGCCGAAACTTTTGTTCAACATGGCGCAAAAGTTGTCATTAATGGAAGAAAGCCAGATCCTTGCCATAATTTAGCAAATAAAATTAATAACGAATGTACAGAAGGCGTTGAAGCACTTGCTTGTCCGTGTGATGTCATGGATCAAAAAGCTGTTCAAGCAATGGTAAACAAAACAATCGATTCATTTGGCAAAATTGATATATTAGTTAATAACGCAGGAACATCTCGAGACGCTTTAATTCATAAAATGGATGATAAGCTTCTAAGATTTATAATCGATTTAGCGATCAAGGGCACATATAATACGACAAAAGCTATAATTCCTCATTTCCTTGACGAGACGAAACATTCCAAAGACGCTTTTAAAAAAATAATTAACTTCTCTTCAACAACAGGAGTATCAGGTAATGTAGGACAGTCCAATTACGCATTGGCCAAAGGAGGGGTTATAGGTTATTCAAAAGCGTGTGCAAGAGAGCTTTGTTTAGAACGCATTAATGTTAATTGTGTAGCACCTGGATTTACACACACGAGAATGACACAATTAAAAACCAATCCGGACGATGAAGTTGGAGTACCCGAAGGAGTTTTAAATTTAGCTATAGCGGCAACTCCTTTCGTGAGACACGGTAGGGCGGGAGAACCCTATCATAACGCTTGGGTCGTGTTATTTTTAGCTAGTTATTTATCCGATTGGGTTACTGGGCAAGTGATAACCATTGATGGGGGATTATATATTTAAATTCCCTTAACGAGCAATAATGAAATTTAAGAAAAATTAAATGTGAAATAAAATGAATGCAAAAGATGTATATTTAGTAGATTACGTGAGGACTCCTTTTTCTCGTTCTCGGCCTGGAAATAGAAATGGATCTGCATTTTCGGAACTTCGAGGCGAACAATTAATTGCTTTTACTCATCGAAACATGTTTGATGAACGATTAAAAGGTAAGGTTGAAAAAGAGGAAGTAGACGAGTTTTTACTTGGCTGTTCTCTTCCTATTGGTTCAAATTGGGCGTATGCTGGCAGAAACGCCATATTTGCAGGTAAAATGCCAGTTACCATTCCAAGTATAATGTTTGACCGGCAATGTGGATCAGCAATGGCAGCAATGCACCACGGAATGATGTCAATAATGTTAGGCTATGGTGATATCATGTTAGTCTCAGGTATGGAACACATGTACAAGGAACCGATGCAATTTGGGCTTCAAAAACATTGGATTCCTCCTGTATATTTAATACAAGAGTCTATTAATGGTAAAAAAAATCCATGGTATAACGATAAAGTTGATGTAACTACTGCTTTGCAGATGGTTCAAACGGCACAAAAACTTCTCGAAGAAGAAGCAACAACTGAAAAACCCATTACAAGAGAAGAGATGGATAGATGGGGCGTTCGAAGCCACGAATTAGCAGTTAAGGCACTCAAGGAAGGCTATTTTAAAGATGAGATTATTCCTATTATGGGGCACAAGGAAGGAGATTCAAGAGAACCGATGCTGATAGAACATGATTTATCCATCAGGGAGAATACCACTTATGAAAAAACAGCCTCTCTTAGCGCCGTGAGTGATCCTGGATTTAAAGGCGGATATAAAAATCCCGTTCTTGATAGGCGTGCCTACAGGGAAGTATTCAAGTCGACGAGAGGACAAATTACAGCTGGTAATTCTTCACCGCTTAATGCTGGTGCTGCTTCGTGCCTACTAATGAACGAAGAAGCAATGGAATCTCATGACATGAAACCGATGGTTAAATTAATCTCAATGGGATGGGCGGGTGTCGATCCAAGCGTAATGGGAAGAGGTCCAGTGCCAGCATCTCAAATGGCACTTGATAAAGCTGGTATGAAAGTTGATGATATTGATTTATGGGAAATAAATGAAGCATTCGCGGTTGTCACTCTCAATTGTATGAAACATTTTAATATTCCCGCAGAAAAGGTAAATTTGAAAGGAGGAGCAATCGCTATAGGACATCCTTTAGGTGCTAGCGGTATTCGATTGCCCTGTACGCTTGCTCGAATTCTAAACGAGAAGAAAGCCAAATACGGTCTTGCGAATCTATGCTGTGGTTCAGGACAAGGTGTAGCCGTGATTATGGAAAATGTCAATCTCTAATCAAAATAAGAGAAATTAAAAAAAAATTAAAGAAAATTTAAAGAAAAATAAAGGTGAATATATGAACATAACAAAAACATACACAAAAGATGATTATTTTGCAGCGATAGAACCTTATCTTAAGAAATTTGATAAGGATTCTTTAGATGTAGAAAAGGATTCAACTCTTTTCTTAACGGCTTTATTTGGGGCCATATATAAATCAAGAGAGGAAACCGAAAACGAGGAAAAAAAGGATCTTTGGGAAAACATCGAAATGGATATCGAAGAATTTGGAACGATTGGGTACTTTTTAGAGGTTCGTGGTACGCCCTTGAAATATGTTCTACGAGTAGATCCCGATGATTTGAAATTAGCCGAATACGATGGAGAACACGATATGAATTGCGATTATCTTGAGGGTTGTAAGAATAAAATATGGATGGATT
>JBHLMB010000482.1:0-3334 GCA_048938565.1 Promethearchaeota archaeon
CAATATAAAAAACTTTTAAACTCTCTTTTTTTATTAATGAAAAAATTAAAAAAAAACAAGAGTAAATATAAAAAAACTACGGGGATTCGACAATCGATACGCAATTGAAGTTCACGGGCCAGAGGAAGTGTTCCTTTCGAACATTTTAAAGAAGGAAATAGGTTCAATTATGGAGTTTAAGGATCTCAAGGTCGGAATGGAGTTCAAGGGGACTATGGTCGATGTAGGAAAGGTTGGTTTTGGGATTTTCGTGGATTGTGCGATTCTAAATCCAAAATGCGATGTTTTATTGAACTTGGTTACCTTGAGGGAACAGTTATGTAACGGTAAGGAACTCTCTGTAAGAGAAATAATAAAAGAGTACGATTTCATTGAGAATTTTCCCGTGTATTTGAAAATCATCAAGATTGATCCAGAGGCAAACAAGATACAAGGGGAGCTCTCAAAAAAAACGCTCGATATTTTCCGTAAAATCGTATCAGAAAACATCGAAGGAATCGTGGCAAGTGGTACAACGAAAAATCAATTTAAGAAAGCTTTATTAAATTCCGGTCACTTGCGAGACATCATCTTGATGGAGAGATATACTTTTTTAGAGCATCTAGTTTTATTAAAGGAAAAAACGGACGCCCCCGGAATCATTGCTCGTATTGGGAAAGATTTAAGAGGGTGCAAGTTTAGCGTGTTGCAACCGCGCAAGCTTCAAGATCTCCTGAAAGAATTTTAATAAATCAAATTCAAATCCTTTTGATTGATCAAATTAATATTGAATCAAAATCTTATTTTTCAATATAGATAGAAATCTAAAAGAAGAACTTAATTTCTAACTGTAAAAATCGGATTTTAAAATGAAATATGAAGAATTTGATATTGTCGAAAAGGAATTAAAAATCGTTTTACCTGAAGCATACAAACAGCTTGTTATCAGCAATCCTTTTAAGAGAGTTTTAAAAATAATTAAAAAAGATAGATTTTTTACTAATCATCTTAAAATGATTTACTACAACAAAATAATAAGAAAAAAAGGGTATTTTGGTAAGATGTGGAATAAAAACTATTTTATCATTGGGTATTATCGGGAAGATACTTATAGGATCATTGATCTGAAAGATACTAATAAAGAAAGGATATATGCCGTAATAAGAGAAGATCAAGATATCAACTCAAAAAGAATAAAAAGAGTTATCATAGCTGAAACATATAAAGAATTTGTAAGGAATAATAAAGAATTGTATTGGAGGTGGTGGGGTTGGTGGGGTTGGTGATAATATCACTTTATTCTTGAAAAAGAAATTTATATTTTAATTTGGAGTTTCAGTATAGGAAGAGAATGGTGAGCCCGGAGAGGGTCGAACTCTCGACCTTCGCGGTGTAAGCGCGACGTCTGTTACTCGATTCTTAACGAATTCGAGCCATAACCACTAGACCACGGGCTCAAGCTAGCGCGAGCGGAGGGATTCGAACCCTCGGGTCCGTTCGGACACTGGATTAGCAATCCAGCGCTTTTGGCCTTGATCTCCGTAGAGATCGTTCTACCAGGCTAAGCGACGCTCGCACGGGTTAAATCGTATTTGTTGCATGACTAACATAGGTAAGTCATATTAGGAAAATAACGAGTCACGACTTTAATATTTTTTCATGTTCACGGAACCCCAAGAATAAAAAAGAAAGAAATAAGGTTAAAACTTCAATCGGAAATGATTTCAAAAACCATTTTTTCAATAATTGGTTTTTTCGTATATCTCTTGTCGTAATACCAACCGACGAGATGGGCTTTTTGCTGTTTTTCCGGGATTGGAGGGACTACTATGATCATTACTCCATTACTCAAGTATTTAAGAATTCGCTTGTCTATGTTGTGTAATTTTTCGTTTCCCGACGGGTGCGTGTGAAACTGCCACGCTATATCCACGCTCAACTCTTGCTTGAATTTTCTCATGTTATAAATCTTGGATTTCTTGTATCGCATCCAGCTTCGTGGTTTTGCGTGGACTTTAGTCTTACGTAAGTCGGGATTCATAATAAACTTGTTAACGATGCCAAAATTTTCTTTCCTTTCAGCAAAAATCCAGCCGTGGATGATATAAGGAAGTTCTTCCTTGGCTTTCTCGGTAATCTCGTTAAATATTTTTTGGGGTATTAAATATCTGAAATTTTCTGCGCTATTCGTGCTAATTTTCATTAACCTCGGAGGTGTAAGTAATGGGCTCGATTTAAATAAGACGCGGCAAAATTTATATTTTACGGCCTCTCGACGAGGAGCTCAATAAATCGCCTCGTAAAAGATAATGAACTACATTTTTATAAAAAGATTGTTATTAGTTGTCCTGTTACAGCTTTCAAATAGTATCGTATTATAGCATATCACACCATTCCCTACCATTTTCTATCACTATTCCAGCCGAATTAGTAAAAATAAAATACTACAATGCATTTTTTCAACCTATCGATAGAAAAAGATTTAAGGATTCGATCACTTTAAAAAGCAGATGTAGCCTAGTGGTAAGACGCTGGCCTTGAGGCAGGCTTCGAAAGAACCGCAAAAGCACGAAAGCCAGTGCGCGAAAGCGCTCGGGGGTTCAAGTCCCTCCATCTGCGTTTTTACATCATTAGGAGGATTTTAATCGTAACATGGGCTATTGGCGCAGGCAGGTAGCGCAGCAGGCTCTTAACCTGACGGTCGGGGGTTCGATGCTTCCATCCAACAAGGATGGAGGCGAATATCCCTCATAGCCCGCCATTCTTTTTATAATTTCGAGATATCATTATTAATTATTACTTTCCTTAGTTTTGAGAATCTCTATCACATTATCTAAATCAGAATAATCAAATGGTAATGATACATATCCATCCGCTTTAGTTTCTCTCAAGTTTTTTTCAATCTCGCTAGGAGGCATTGCGCTCATATAAAACAACAAAACATTCTCATATCTCTTATCTGATTTGATCGTCTTGCAAACATCGTAACCAGATAAAGCAGGCATTACGATTCCAAGCAATATTACCTTTGGAACTGTTTTTTTTAGGTCCTCCAATCCAATTGCACAACTTGGAACAGCCTTGCAAGAGTACCCTTTTTCTTCGTAATATTTTTTTACTACACGAAGGATCGAAATGTCGTGGTGCATAATTAATATATCATAATTAGGTGTGAGAATTTGAAGATCCTCTGAAAATCTATCAATCTTGTTTTTGATCAACAAGCTATGTTTGAAAATATTTTTACTTAAAGATAACATTTCATCGCTTAATTCAGATCTGGATTTTTCTAAAAATAAATGTGAATATCCCTTTATTGATGTCAAAATTTCCTTCAACGAATTAAGTAAGTCAA
>JBHLMB010000483.1:0-3325 GCA_048938565.1 Promethearchaeota archaeon
ATATGCCCTACACGTTCGTTCTTTATTCCTGAAAGCGCAGAAGACGTGGTGAAGTATGGAAAAATCGCCTGTAACGAAGAGGCGTGCTTTTATTGTGGTGCATGTGAAAATTCTTGTCCTGATGATTTGATTGAAGTAGAGCGGAAAGCCATAAAAATTGTCGATCCTAAACAATCGGGACAGTATCCTTGGTTAAACGCGTGGATAAAAAATATCAAGGAGATATTGAGAAAGAGACTCGTTATGGGAAAAAAACAGGTATCCATTCCGATCTTACAAAAAGAAATCGAAGAAGTTCGGAAAGAAATTGAAGAAGAAGTCCCACAGTTATCAGAAGAAGATCGAAAGAAATTAAACGAACTTAACGACAAAATCCAATCGCTCTTAAGGTCTTCCAAAATCCGGTATTGGATCAAGGATAAAAAGCTCAAGAAGATAAAGGAAGAATTAAGAAAAATAATTAATTAGTGGTTTTTAATTTCATGATTTTTAATAATAAAGGGAATGGATAGAGCTTTTATAAACAAACTAAAAATTAATTAATCTAATAGAAAAGATAGATTTAATGGTATCGTGGTAGTAGAATGATAAAATTACTTCCTTTGGAGTGATCTCCTTTTATTCTATCTTCGACCCAAATTTTCCCACAAAATAATTCAACTATTTTTTTTGTCAACAACAATCCAAATCCTATACCACTCACGCTTCTATCTTCCTTTATTTGTCTTTGAAATATCTCGCTTTTCCGCAAGTCTTCAACACCAATACCATTATCTAAAAATTCCACCTTGATATATTGGTTTTTATCTTCTTCAATCCCCGATATTTTTGTAATAACTTCTATATTCGCTTGGATGTTGTGTTTAACGCTATTAAAAAGCAGGTTTTGAAAGATATCAAGTAAAAAATCGTTCCCAAGAACTTCGACATTCCCACATTCATTTTCGATTTTAATGTTTATTGTTTTGTCGTGAAATTGGTCTAATACAAAATCAATGGCCTTGTTTAATGTCTTAATAACATCAACATTTTGAAGGTAAATTTCCGATTGTTCGATTTGCGATAACCTTTTGACATTTGAAACTAATAAAGCTCCTTTCCTAACTTGATCTTTAATAACATTTAAGTTTAATTCTTGTTCATCTTGATTCTGATTGTATTTCAGGTAATGTGAATTGAGTTCCACGGAAGTTAAAACATTCTGGAGGATGTTGTTAATGTCATGCGTGAAAATATCTTTATATATCTCATTAAGCCTATAGGCTTCACGATATTTTAATTCTGACTCTAAAATTCGTTCTTGTGCCCTTTTTTTCTCGTCAATATCAAGAGTGGTTACTAAAATTGCCGGTTTGCCGTTGTAAGTTATCGTTTTTGAATATAATTCTACCCAAATCACTTTTCCTGATTTAGTTATCATCCTATATTGATAGTTATGAACATTGTCTTTATCTTCTCCAATTTTTTTACGATATTGTTCTATGAGAAATTCTCTATCATCTGGATGGACGGCTTCGTTCAATTTTTTCATGCTCCAATGTCTTGACTCTTCAAAAGGATATCCTGAAAGTTCTTGAAGGGCTTTATTAGCGTATTTTAATCTATCGTTCTGATAAATGGCAATTCCCATTAAGGATTGCTCGGAAGTAGCCAAGAATTTCTCTTCAGATTCTCTTAGTAATTTTATCACATTTATCTCTCGAGATAAGCCATAAAAACCGGTCCTTTTCTTTTTTGAATCATATTTCAAGTATAACGCAGTTTCCACGGGCACATGTTTTCCGTGTTTAGTTATGGTGTCAAATTCTATAATTATTTGTGGTAATTTCTTTTCCCAAAGAGTATTTCCTTTCTCTACGACTCGATTTAAATCCATTGGATCGATGATTTCATCAATTTTCAATGCCAACATTTCTTCTTCAGAATATTCAAGAAGGTCGCATATTCTCTTGTTAACGAATGTGATGTGTTGAAACGGATCAAGCTCAAAGTAAGCATCATAGTTTCTTTCAATGATTTCGCGGTATTTTTGCTCAGATTGGAGCAATTCGCTCGTTCTTTGCCGAACTCGTTGTTCTAACTCTTCATTCAGATTGCGCAGGTCGTTTTCATATTCTTTAATCTTTTTCTCCGCTTCTTTTTGTTCCGTTATATCCCTCATTGAGGTAACAAATCCAATTATTTTTCCTTCGTCGTTGTAATAATTTTTAGAAGCACAAGAAACCCAAATATGGCTTTTATCAGCTTTTTTTAACCTTAGCTCGAAAAGCTTGTCAGATAAAACGCTTTTTTGTTCCACGCTTTTGTTATAGATCTTTTTTAATAGTTCAAGATCTTCGGGATACACTTCCTGAAAAAAACTCGAAGTGTAGTCCAATTCTCCTATACCTAACATTTCAAGATATTGAGGTGAAGCATACAAATAGTTTCCATTTAATCCTACTAAAACGATTGCATCTGAAGTATTTTCAATGATGCTGCGAAATTTTTTTTCAGATTCTATGAGTTTGAGCTCAGCCTTAATCTGATCAGAGATGTCTTCAAAAACAGTAACGAATTTCCCCTTTTCGAAGGAAAAGGCAGATGTTTTAAAATATTTATTCCAAAACTCGGAATAGTGAACGAAAGAGGTGGGTTCAAGCGTTTCAGCTACTTTTGCATAGATTTCAAGATTTAAAGGATCTTCAGTTCGAAATACTTGAGTGGCAAGCTTGCCAATCACATCATCTCGCTTAAGAGATAATACTTTTTGAAACATCGGATTAACATCGGTAAACCTGTAATTAATTGGAATTCCCTGTGAATCGTATACAATTTCGTGGAACGCCATGCTACTTATAGAATATTCAAATAGGAACTGATAAATTTCTTGGGATTTTTTTATTTGCTCTTTTAGCTTTTTAAGTTGCCTAACCCTTTTTATTAAAATCAAAACACGATCAGGAGGTAAAAAGATATATTTAAAATGTATATTGTAATCTATTTTAGATTTTTCAACAGTATAAACTATATCTTGATTGATTACTACTCTTTTCTTTAAACATTGTAAAACATTTTCTACAATTTCGGATCGAGCTTCTAATAAGCTTTTAATTGGTTTTCCTAACATTTCATTCAAGTTGATCTCAGTAAGTTCTTTCGCTGCTTTATTGTGATTGAGTAAAATTATATCTTTTCCAATTTTTTTATAAATAAACGAAGGTATCGGAAGCTCATTGAAAATATCGCCAAAATTTTCAACTTTTAAGTCCTTATAATCGTTCATATTCAGATACCACCTTATTACATATTAAATATTAGCAGGATAAGAAAGTTAGGATATGTT
>JBHLMB010000020.1:0-13386 GCA_048938565.1 Promethearchaeota archaeon
TTCTGTTATTTATGGTTTCATTTTTTTTTGATAATTTTTCATATTTCGAAATACTTATTAGTATCTTAAACTTAATTTTAGGTTCTTTAATATCCTGGTTTTTTTTTAAACAAGAAGTTTTAGAATCATTAAAAACCATTGGGCTCATCCAAATTGTATTGTTGATAATCTGGTTTTTACTTAGTCTTAGTCAGGATCTTATTAATATTTTTATGATTACAGGAAATGAAGATTTAGATTCTTCTAAGATTGTTTTTATTGCTTCTTTTCTCTTTCTTTTTGGAATATCAATTTTTTTGGCATATTGGGGAGATAAAGTACAATTAATTAAATTCAGGAGAAGTTTTGCGTATATTAGTATATTACCAGGAATTTTTTTCCTTATAATTATCTTTATTGCTCAACCTATAAGTTTTTTAGCCAATGGTACTCTTTACACTATAATTGGTTTAATTATTACTATTATTTCCATCCTTGGGTTTAAAAGAATTGCGTATACTACAATAGAATTCGGAGAATTAAGAGATTTAACGGTTCACGAGAAAGGTAAACCCTTGCTAGAAGTAAAAAATCTTCATGTGTATTATCCCCTCTTTAAAGGAATTATTAAAAGACAAGTTGGTGTTATTAAAGCTGTTAATGGTGTTTCTTTCAAAGTTAAAACTGGAGAAACTCTAGGATTGGTCGGAGAAAGTGGATGCGGGAAAACTACTATCGCTAAAGCAATTTTAGGTCTAGAAGAAAAAACAACAGGAATAGTATTATTCCAAGATAAATTAACCCCCATTGACTATTCGAGCTACTTAAGACGAAAAATACAAATGGTATTTCAAGATCCAGATGCTTCTTTGAACCCCCGCCTAAAAGTAGTAGACATTGTCGGAGAACCTATTAAGAATCTCCTTGGAATTACGAACAAAACAGAAATCAGGAGATATGTTTTAAGATTGTTAGAGAAAGTCTCTCTAAAACGGGAACATATGGATCGTTATCCCCATGAATTTTCTGGAGGTCAAAAGCAAAGAATTGTCATAGCAAGAGCATTAGCATGTAATCCAGATTTGATAATTCTAGACGAACCTACATCTGCTCTTGATGTATCCGTTCAGGCTCAAATTCTCAATCTTCTTAAAGATTTACAAGCAGAATTTGGTTATGGATTTTTATTTATCACTCATAATTTAGCGGTTGTTAATCATATTGCAGATCGCGTGGTTGTCATGTATCTTGGCAATTTTGTTGAAGTTGGAAACACAGAACAAATCTTTAACAATCCAATTCACCCATACACCATAGCCCTTCTTAGTTCACGTTCTGAGATTAACCCGAATGACCAAGAAATAAAATTTGTAATTAAAGGAGAAGTACCAAGTCCAATAAACCCTCCATCAGGATGTACTTTTAATCCTCGTTGCTCTTCAGATGCGCGCACAAAAGAATGTGAAGTAGATTTACCCCATAAGATCAAAATCGAAGAGGGTCATTATATTTGGTGCGTGAATAACCCACCATCTTTGAAAAAAAAACAAGAATATGAGATAGAACATTCTCCTTCAGATTAAAAAATATTGGATTAATAAAAATTTGGTTTCGAAAATAAAAAAGAATTATTTATCATTTTTTTAATCTGTAAAAAATTGAAAGATAAATGCATCGAGTTTATAAAAATTTATAAAAAGATTTAAATGTCCGATGGTCATTTATTGATTTATGATAGTTCAAAATTATAAAGTAGATCCTCTTAATGGTACTCCTTCTGAGAGGGTTGGAAAGATTAGAGATGAGATGTTATCTCATCCTTTTGAATATGATCTTGAACGAGCACGATGTTATACACGAATATACAAACAATTAGAAAATGAGAATGCTCCTCCTGGTATGAAAAAAGCTAAAGCATTAGAAGAATATTTGCGCTGCATACAAATCAGAATTGACGATAATGAAATACTTGTTGGCAAGAAATCAAGTAAAGTCAGGGCTGATCCAATGGAAATTGAACAAGGGAGAAAGGTTGGAGTTTTTGGATTTCTATTAGATGATACTATCGACCCAAAATTAAAAGCTTTCTTTCGCTCAATATATTCTCTTTTTGATAGATACCAACCGCTTACAGAAGAAGAACTCACTGAGATGAAGAATGAAATTATTCCTTTTTGGAAAGGAAAGACGTTAGATGATAAGAAAAACGAACTTTTTAGGGAAGCAGGTTTAATTGAAGAAAAAGATGATAAGCTTCCTGAAATTCCCATGTTTTTGGTTGGAGGAACCAATTCTATTTCCTTTGCAGGAATGCAAGGGCACACCATTCCTGGTTATCCACGAGTCCTAGAAATGGGATTCAAAGGTATTGAAAAAATGGCTGCAGAGCAACTTTCAAAACTCAAAGAGTCCGATGAAAACTACGAACATCGCAAGGATTTCCTTGAATCTGCACAAATTACAGCAAGAGCCGTCTACGATTACTCCAATCGTTACGCTGAACTGGCATCCGAAATGGCAAAAACAGCATCAGAAGAAAGAAGGGTTGAGCTCTTAGATATGGCTGAACGTGCAAGAAGAGTACCTGCTTATCCTCCTAGAAGTTTTATGGAAGCACTTCAAGCAATATGGATGACCAATGTCGTAATGGAGATGAGTTATGGTGAAGGTAATATCTTTTCTCAAGGTCGCGTGGACCAATATATCAATCCATATTACTCAGCAGACATCGCAGAAGGACGTATAACTCATGGAGAAGCTGTTGAAGCAATTGAAGAATATTTAGTCAAGCTTTCTACCGTTGTCATAGCAGGACAAAATAATGTGACTATTGGAGGAGTTGATAAAAATGGAATGGACGCCGCGAACGAGGTTTCATACTTGTTTTTAGAGGCCATATCAAACGTGAAAAGCTTGCTAAATACATTATCGATACGAATCTCTTCAAAAACACCTCATGACTTCGTGAAGAGAGCAGTCGAGGCATTCCGACACACTGCGGGAATGGCCTTTCATAACGATGAAATATTAATTCCACAACTTCAGAAAACGGGATATTCCTTACAAGATGCCAGAAATTATTCGATTGTAGGGTGCGTAGAACCACATGGCACTGGCAACGACTTTTCGTATACTGCTGGGAATGGCATTTGGCTTTCGGTTGTTTTGAACGCGGCTTTAAATGAAGGGCGCGTGCTTGCAGCGGGAAATAAAACAATAGGTTTAAAGACTCCCGATCCGAGCACTTTCACTTCTTTTGAAGATGTAAAGCAAGCGTTTGTAGATCAATTGAAAAATGCAATTGATCTAGCAGTTAAGAAAGCTGAACTAAAAGATAAAGCTTTTGCGGAATATTTTCCCTCTCCATTGCTTTCATCAACGATCGAAGGTTGTTTAGAAAGTGGCCTAGATGTTACTCGAAATGGGGCGCTCTATAATAATAATCCAATGGGTACGCAAGGCTTAGGAACCGTAACCAATTCTCTAGCAGCAATACGATGGGCAGTATTCGATGAAAAATTAGTCACGATGGGCGAGCTAATGAAGCATGTTCGTAATAATTTCAAGGGAGCAAAGGAGCTCAGAGAAGTGCTTAAAAACAAAGCTCCTAAGTACGGGAATGGTGATGAAAGGACAGATGATCTTGCAAAATGGGTTGCACATACAATATGTGATATCACCAGAAAATACAAGGCAAGAGGAGGTGATGGAATATATCATCCTTGCATGATATCTTCTGGAACGCATACAATGGAAGGAAAAATGTTAGGTGCAACACCAGATGGAAGAATATCTGGAGAACCTGTATCTAATGGAATTTCTCCTGTTAATGGAACGGAAAAAAATGGTCTTACAATGACACTTCGATCAGCAGCTCTAGCCACGAAAGATGCACTTTTAACCAATGGAGTAACTTTTAATATTCGAATCTCTCCTAGCTTAATATCAACCGATGAGGGTTTAGATCAAATGGCATCCATAGTGGAAAGTTATTTCGAGTTAGGGGGTAGAAATCTCCAGATTAATCCAGTGGGTACGGAAACATTAAAAGACGCTCAAGCACATCCGGAAAAATATCCCGATCTATCGGTTAAGGTTTCGGGATACTCTGCTCGTTTTATTGATCTTCGAAAGTCGCTTCAAGACGATATCATTGCTCGAACAGAATTTAACAAACTATAGGAGTATTTTTTCATCTAAAAAAATGAAGAAATATTCTTTTTTTTAATTATTATACTAAAGCCTATTACATTTTACTATGAAGAAGTATAAATTATGATGTTTTTTTAGTTAAACCAGACCATTTCACATTTTTCGCTCCCGTGCTCTTAGCAATTGTAAGAAAATGTTCCATTTCCTCTTTTGTCATGAGTGGTTCGTCTTTTAAAATCCATGGGATGCCTAACCTGAAATAAGTAGCTTCACAAAGTTTATTAAAACTCAGTAAATCCCACTGATCAGGTATGTTTTTTAAATTGTTAACAATGAATTCTCCGATCTTTTTAATATTATCATCATTGGCAGTATAGTTTGGTATTAAAGGTGTTCTTATCCATATTTTTTTTTTATGTTCGTTTACATAATTCGAAATCCATTCTGCGTTTTTTAAAATTAATAAATTAGGAACTCCTGTAAATTCTTCGTGTTTTTTAGTATCAAAAACTTTTAAGTCTAATAGAACAATATCAATATAGGGTAGTAATTTTTCATAAACGTGTTTACTGGAATATCCACAAGTATCTAAGGCAGTTGAAATACCATTTTCTTTACATAATTTAAAAAATTCTAATAAAAAATCGGATTGTAATGTAGGTTCTCCTCCAGAGACAGTAATACCTCCTTTTGTCTTAGAAAAGAAAATCTTTTCTTTCTCAATATCCTGAAAAAGTTCTTTTGGATCCCACCATTTCCCTAATAGGGTTAATGCCGTACTAGGACATGCTTCTTCACAATCTCCACAGCTATTACAAACATCTATTTTAATATGCAAACCATCTTCTTCAAAAAATAAAACATCTTGATTGCAAGCGTCTATACAACTTTTACAACCAATACACTTATGATCCAACCATTGCAATTGAGGTTTTCTCGGAATTGATTCTGGATTGGCACACCAAGCACAATGTAAGGGACATCCATTCAAAAAAATAGTGGTTCGAACACCTGGACCGTCATCAGTTGTTACTCTTTGAATTTTAAATATTAATCCTTTTGTTTTTGATTCTACTATCATATAACACCCTTTTTTTAGCTATAAAGACTTAAAAGCTATAAATTTTATTTGTAAAATTTCAATTTTGTTCTCATAAGTTTTTTCAAAAGGTTCCACTTTAAATAAACGACCATCATTCACTTATACTAAAGATTAATAATTATTGAATTGTGTTTATATATTTATAGTTTTTCAAAATTGGATAGATTTTAGTTGAAAATACTGAATATAAGACAATTGATAAAAATATATATAATTAAAAATGTGAAAAAGTTTCAAAAAAAAAACCATTTATACCATTATGGACACTGAATAACACCTTGTGCCCACAAACAACCACCACAAGTTGGGAATTCATTTCCTTGACAATCCTCTTCGTTATCATTTGCCATTTCACAACCTCCACAGTACACGCATGGAGCATAATCAAATTCTTGCACTTTTTCTCGGAATTTAACATGTTTTTGATCATACCAGAGCTCGGAAAGACCTTTTTCCTTTATATTTCCGATTGTCCATCGGCGTGAGTAACGTTCGCGACCCTGATAATAACAAGAATGATTATGAAGTAATGAAAGGCATGGGCTGAATCCACCATCCCAACCGATAGCCCCTGATCCTGTTTCTATGAAAGGACAGCGATTTTTAATTCTTATAGAAGTTCTCCCTGTCCAAGTAAATGTTTTCCCGTATTGCATTAAATGATAAAGAGGTTCACGAGTACATTCCATCGCATCTATTAGAGGCATGCTAAGTCTTGGCATCGGTTCTGGATGAGGAGCGTGTATTACCGTGTTTTTATACAAGATCTCTTCACACATTTCTTTGGTGTAGGGGAGGACGTTTGACACGACAAAATGGTTTGCCCCATAATCATATGCGAGTTTTAAAACTGCGGGCAAGTCAGAAATATTACGTTTCATTGCCACAAATGCTATACCCAGAGAAGTCTTTGCAATGGGTACTGGTCCACATGTACCTACGGCTACATCATTACTCAGGATCTCATGGAATTGAGCTACATTTTCAAGCACCTTTGGCAATTCAGCACCCATTCGGATATCTGCATAACTTTCTGGTGATGCTCCATCAATTGAAACCCATAAGATATCAAGTCCCGCCTTGATTATTTTTTTAGATAATTCCTTCGAGAGGAGAGTTCCGTTAGTAATCAACTCAACTTTTGAACCGAGTTTTTTGACCGTTGCTATCATCTCAATGATGTTAGGATGGGATAGAGGCTCTCCAAAACCACCAAAAAATACTGTTGGTGAGGGGGAAAAGGTCTTTAGTCCATCTATCACCTGATCAAATACTTTCTCGGACATCATCCCCATCGGTTCATTCCAAGTGCGGCGGATGCAGGTACGGCATGCTAGGTTACACTTATTAGTTGGTTCAATGTATAATTTCAAAAGACGTGTAGGAAGGCGTAGATACAGGCCACTTTCTTTTTCTTCAAGATAAAAATTTGATCCTGGCTTTATTCCATAATTTCCAGCTAAGTCTTTAGGAAGAACTAAACGTCCCTTTTTATCGACTTTAATTTGAAGATTTTTTTTCAAGTTCATAGACAAAAACCACTAAAATATAATTTTAAAAAAAAAAAAAAATTTGTTTTGATATAATTTCTTTTCAATAGTGTTCTCTAAGGATGAATCTCAGCTCTGCTACGTGTAAAAAGTAAATTCAGCCTCCGCCATATATTATTACAAATTTTATCTGGTCGCCATCTGACAAGGGTGTGTGAGCTAAGACGGAGGGTGATAATGCCTTTCCATTTAAAATGGTTCTAATAGGGTTACGCATCTTTTTATTTTGGACATCAATTAGTTTCTTCCATGCATTTTGATTTTCGGTATATAATCTAACGAGCAAATCGCCCAAAGTATCTCCTTGCTCCACTTGTATCTCTATGATTAGGTCCCCCACTCTTTTTGACGTCATTTCGTATGAAAGTGGTGGATAAATATGAAGTTCTATTTTAGGCATTATTTTCACTTCCTTTTTTGATTCATATCCAATAGAGTTGAATATGCCAATTGTGCTTGCAATATTATGTTCAACATGTTTCATTTTTTCCCTCCAAAGAAGCAATCCCCTTTACAGAATTTATAATCCCAGATCCTCAGCTATTTTTTGAAGCCCTAACCTTTTTAGTGTTTCGGGTAAGGGTTTCCCATCCTTATCCCAACCCAAGGTCTCGTAATAAATATCTAACATTTTATCGAATTCTGGTTCTATGGATTTTCCTTTTACTGGACCATCAACTGGCGCAGATCTTAGTCGGGGAGAAGGGTAATTATGCTCTCGGTTAAGTCCGCGCTTAACATTGTAAGCACGCATCATGTTCATGACCCTTTCACCAACTTCTGCACAATCCTTCCAAGTATAATTCCATCCCGTGATCGTGTTTAACATTTTAGCAACGGTCGTGAATGGTATTCCAGCAATAAACATGCATATCCCTAAACAGTCGATGAAATGTCCTCTTCGTCCGGTTATGGCTTGACCATAAGCAACCAAGTCTCCTGAAAAGGCTTGGTCAGGATCCAAAGCATCGGCCTCTGATTCATCCAATAAATCTCCAACATCTCCCATGTCTCCTGCGGGAATGGATCCCATATCTGAGACTGCCATTGAAAACATGATACTCCACATCCCCCTGCCATCGTGGACGTGGGGACCATTACCCAAGTGCGTATAGACCGCCATATTGGGAGCCTCTCCACCTATTTTTTGGGCCGCTCTATAGACTCCTTCTGCCAATAAGTCTCCAATCCCCTCACGTGCTGCTATTTTACGCATCAAGGCTTCCACAGCCTCAATATTTCCCCAGGTCAATTCCAATCCATCAGTATCTTCCTTAGTAAGTAACCCCTTTTCATAACACTCAATAGCGAGGCCCAATACCCAAGCTTGTTCTTTAGCATCCATTCCAAGTTTATCGTTAACGTGGTTCAACCATTGAGAAGCATCTAGGTCATCATTACCTATCTGAATACTGAATGCCCCCGTGCCTTCAAATTCAGCTTCCTCAACAATCGTATCTTTATGGGGACCTGATTTAAGTTCAATGGTATGGATATGGTTGAACCTGCAAGCGTAGCAAGGACGAGGTTTTCCTTGATAATATTCTCGCATTTCGGCTCCATTGAACGTTCTATAATTTGGAAAAACATTGGTTGTAAGATTCTTTACTGGAAGAAATCCACCTTCAAAGCAAGAAGCTTGTTGACCATTTGTTCCCAAAGAAGGAATTAGATATCCCCACATGCTTTCATAAGCCTCCTCCCACCATATTTTAACAAGTTCCTTAAACGTTTCCCTATCGTAAATAGGAACTTTCTGCTTTCCATACACTGCTACGGCTTTTAGTTTTTTAGTTCCCATCACTGCACCACATCCATTAGTAGAGCATACATGTCCCTTATCATTACCGATACAAGCATATTTTACAAGTTTCTCACCTGCAGGACCGATGGCTGAGACACCTATCTTGGGATTTCCTAGTTCTTCAGCGATAGCATCTTCAGTTTCCCATATATCCTTACCTAAAAGATGACCCGCATCTCGAAGCTCGGCAACTCCATCATTGATATAGAGATAAACCCATCGTTTAGCTGCACCCTGAAAGACGATTCCATCATATCCAGAAAACTTTAATTTTGCTCCAAAATGTCCATTCGAATGTGAACAAACAAACATGTTGGTTAAAGGCCCTCTTGTAGCTACTCCATACAAACCAGAACCTGGAGCTGCAGTGCCCGAAAAAGGTCCTGTTACATAAATTAATCTATTCTCTGGGTCATCCCATTGGATATCTGGAGTGGTTTCATCATACAACATCTTAACTCCTAACCCCGTTCCACCAACATAGAGTTTTAACTTTTTTTCATCTAGCTTTTCTTCGTTAATGGTTTCATTAGTGAGATCAACCCTTAAAATCTTACCCATATATCCTCCTAATCCTTCCAACTTTGGTATTGGTTTAGCCTCTTTCTTTGCTTTTTTAGCCTTTTTAGCTGCCTTTTTCTCTTTCTTCATATCTTTCTTGGCTGCCTTGGAACTGAACACTTTCCCCAGGCTCACGAGAACATTAGCAGGACCTTCAAATTTAATTGCACCTGAAGCATATCCCCTGACACCGCTCATTTCTCCCGTGACCAGCTTAAAAAAGCTTTCAACGTCCCTGTAAATGACGGTCGCAGTTACCGGCGAAACTTCTGCCCCTTCTAAAAACTTGAAATCCGCATCTTTCATTACTAATTGCCACGTTCCACCACCCTCTCCTTCAACAATGTAGGTTACAACCACATCCTTTTTCATTTTTAAGGCTTCTTCCTTGCTAAAGACGCTCGTCATAAAATCAAAGGCTCCTTGTGCATTCCTCTCGAATGTTCCAGTTCCTTTCTTATCCTTCTTTTCTTTTTTGCCTTTCTTGGCTCTTTTGGAACTGAACACTTTCCCCAGGCTCACGAGAACATTAGCAGGACCTTCAAATTTAATTGCACCTGAAGCATATCCCCTGACACCGCTCATTTCTCCCGTGACCAGCTTAAAAAAGCTTTCAACGTCCCTGTAAATGACGGTCGCAGTTACCGGCGAAACTTCTGCCCCTTCTAAAAACTTGAAATCCGCATCTTTCATTACTAATTGCCACGTTCCACCACCCTCTCCTTTAACAATGTAGGTTACGACCACATCTTTTTTCATTTTAAGTGCTTCTTCCTTGCTGAAGACACTTTCCATGAAATCAAAACCTTCCTTTGCGGTTACCATATGTAATTTCTCCTCAATTTAATTTTTTTAAATAATATGATTCACATAACTAAAATAATTCTAATTTCAATACAATAAAAAAAATTTCCTAAGATAATTATAGAAAAGTGATAATTTGTTTGTATTGCTTGAGATCGCAAGCACTTTAAATAATAATAAATTTTATATTATTAAATTTTAGATTTAATGAACACTTTAAATATTACTTAAAAGAGGATATTATGCAGATTGTAAAAATAAAATATTCCGTGGAAGATATCCTTTCCCTAAAATTGCTGAATTCCATTACTCCGATCAAATTAATAGAGGTACTTGAAATTTTTCATTATCATCGATTTACTTTTCTTACATTAGAAAGAATTACGTTTGAAGATCACATTACTGATATTGAACAAATGATTCATGATGTATTTCAACCAGAAATCGTCCAAATTCTTGAACGAAAAGGTAAAGAAGTATTATGTTTTTTGAAACTTCACCGTGATAAAGGATTTTGGCCTAAAAGTTTATCGGGAAATTGGACAATAATTCCTCCAATAATCATTGATAAAAAATATGTCAAGGAAACTCTTCTTATTAGAGATAGTTTTGAAAAAGTATATAATACTTATTCAAAATATCTTAAGAATTTAGAAATAATAGCTATTAATAATGTTAAAAACAATTCTGAACTTTTAGATCTTCAATCTCAACGGATATTGCAAAACTTCCAACCCTTTCCTCATTTTTCAAAAAGGCAAAACGAAATTGCTTTATATGCTACGCGTCTTGGATATTATGAATCCCCGAAAAAGGTTAGTGCTGAAGCATTAGCCGAAAAATTTAACATTTCGATTTCTGCAATAAATGAGCATTTACGTAAAGCAGAACAAACCGCAATGAAATATTTTTTTAGCTAATATTATAATCTAATTTTTTCTGTAGTATCAATCATTATGTGATTTTGACTATCTTCATATTTAAAATACTTGCGATCCCAAGCAATATCTTATAATAATCTAGAGATTATAATTTAATCATGGCTAAAAATAAAATTTCAAAAAAAAAAAAATACGCGTTAGTCACTGGAGCAGGAACCGGTTTGGGCTTTGTAACTGCTGAATTGTTAGCAAAAAATGGGTATACGGTATGGGGAACTATAATACCAAGTCAATCCCCTAAAGAATTAGAAAAAATTCCAAATGTCACCCCTCTTGTAATGGATATTACTGATCCAAAAATGGTTAAAGAGGGATTTGATTTAATCGAAAAGGAAGTTGGAGAAAATGGCTTATCCGCTTTATTAAATATTGCGGCACTTGCAGCAATTGCAGGAGGAATCATTGAAGGTGTTTCGGAAGATAGAATTAGGGCATTAATGGAGGTGAATCTTTTTGGAACATTACGGATGTGCCAGACTTTCCTACCATTGTTGCGAAAATATGGTCCTGCAAGAATCGTGAATGTCACGACCTCAGGATGCCGGGTGCCAGCGCCATTTAGTGGGATCTATGCCATATCTAAATTCGCAGTAATGGGAATCACCAATTCTCTACGATTGGAATTGGCTCCCTTTGGAATTCAAGCAACCTCTATTGAACCTGCTGCTATGGATACTCCAATGACAGCCAATCCTGACGAAAATATGGCTAAAACATGGGCCTCAATGCCTCCACACATTAAAGAACTTTATTATCCCAAAATAGAATATGCTCAATCGATAATGAATGCTCAAATGAAAGAAGCAGATCCACCAATAGTTCTTGCAAAGATTATTCTCAAAGCTTTGAAGAAGAAAAAGATGAGAATGAGATACACGGGCGGAAAAGGCGCGAAACATTTGCCTAAAATAATCAGATTACTGGGAGAAAATACTTTTGAGAGCATGTTAAAAAAGAATCTCAAAATAAATCCAACAAAATGAAATATGTATTATAACTAATGTTAAGAAAATTAGCATACTTTTTTTTTCATTTTTTCATTATAATCTTTCAAAAATTAAACTGTTAAGAAATCCACGTGTAAATCCATATTCTACAACTGTATATTTTAATTCAAGAAAGCTAAATCGTTATATATGGTGTGAATCTAATCTTTAAAGGGATGTAGCAATTCTTATTGATGTAGATCCATCAGTTATTGATTATTGTGAACAAGAGATCGAATAAAAATGGTCAAAAAGTACTTGGATTCCAGATTTCGTGGTATTATTAGAAAAAAACGGAAAATTTATTATTTTAATAATAGAAGAAAAATAATTAGTATATATATGGGATTAATTTATATTTAACACGTTCTCTATATTCCTTGTAGCCCTCTAAAGCTCCATTAAGCATTTCTTCCTCATATCTTATTCTAACCACGAGGCCTAAAATAGCAGTAAAGGCTGGAATGGTAGCCCACCACGACCCCAACCCTAAGGGTATTCCAATTATCATCACTAGAAAACCAGAATATAAAGGATGGCGAATATGAGCGTATAACCCAGTGTCTATAAGTTTTTGCCCTTCTCGTATGTCGAGAACTTTTGATGCATAGGCATTTTGTAATTGTGCAAGCGAAATGAAATATAAACCAATACCCAATATAATGAAACCAATAATTTCTAACCATATTGGAAACGATACTGACCAATTGAATCCATGATCTAAATCCGTAATTATAAATGTTAAGGCGAAACTTATACCAAAGAAGGGTAAAATCCACTTATCAGAAGAGGATGCCTTAGCAGAAATTTCTTCTTCAATTTTCTTTTCCTTCTTGATCTTAATCCTATTTCGTATCACGCGGGGATTTTTCTTGTTTAAAATCGTTACGTACAAGTACATCCAAACTGCAAAAATGATTATAAATACCCAACCCTCAATCCAAAGCCAGTCTCCCGCTAAGGGAAAAACGCATATTGCAATGAAAAACGAACCATAAATTGGGGCGATGAGCGCAAACCAGAAAGGAAGGGGTTTATCCATCTTATCTATTACTTGACTGTTTTCTATATTGTCATTATTTTTTGTCATCTATAAAATCAACTTATTATTGGGATTATAAACATAGAAATAATAGAAGCTGTGATCATAATAATATTTGCATTTTTTTTAGAAAACTTTGCATTTATTTGGAAAAATTAGCATTTAATTTGAAAAATCACAGCTTCTGTGATCTTTCAGAAATAATCCAAATTTCTTCTTTAGTATTTTTTTCTTTGATCTAGTATTAAATAGAAATTCCATTCATTAGCAAGAATCCTAGACATAAAATTACTGTTTATGTATTAATTTAAAAAAAATAACAAATATTTAAATTATATTAAGCCACTTTTCTATGTCCCTTCTTGCATTACTTACGCTTCCACCGTGAAAAGAAATCGCGTTTTTAATTTCTGCTTTTGGGCAAAGTTGTGCAATATCCTTCACACTTCTTCCTAGTCCGCTACC
>JBHLMB010000484.1:0-3307 GCA_048938565.1 Promethearchaeota archaeon
TAATTCCTTGTCTGGTTTTGCATCATTAGGATCCTTAACGAAATCAACGAGCGTACCATCGTAATCCAAAACAATTAATCTTTTATCGCTTTTTAAATATTTTTGTATTAATTTTTCTTTTGATTGAGAATTCATAAAACGAAGAGTTCTTTCAGGAAAGGTGTTCTTTAATTCTATCATCCTATCTACAAAATCTTCAGCCCATTTAAATACATCATATTTTTCGATTCTATGTTGCATTATTTTCATATTTTTTACTTGATCTTCCTCTGATATTGTCATCGAGTCATAGATTGCCTCGACTATTTCCTCTTTATTGTTTGTATTGACGATAATTGCTTCTGTCAATTGCTTTGCTGCTCCCGCAGTTTCACTAAGTATTAGTACACCCTTACCATCGGTTTTACAGCTTAAATATTCTTTCGCAATAAGGTTCATACCGTCTCTCAAGGGAGTGATAAGCGCGACATCAGCAATATTATAAAACGCAACTAAATTTTCAAATTGCACGGTTTTATGTATATACATAATGGGAACCCAATCAATAGTGCCATACTCTCCGTTAATTCTTCCAACAAGTTCGTCAATATCACTTTTAAGTAATTGATATTCTTCCACCTTCAAACGTGAAGGGGCGACGATAAATATGAGAGTAATACGCTTTCTATATTCGGGATATTGTTCTAAGAAGGTTTTGAATGCTTCCAAACGTTGGAGAATCCCTTTCGAATAGTCCATTCGATCAACCGATAATAATATTTTGACATCCCCTAATTCTTTCCGTATTTTTTCTACTTGTTCTTTTGTTTTTAAACTCTTCGCAGCATTAGAAAATTTTTTATAATCAATCCCCATTGCAAAAGAATCTACATTTATTTCTCTATCTTTAAATAATATTTTATTCATTTCCACTTCGGGACCTAAAATTCTAAGAACACTACTTTTAAAATGCCTAACATAGTCGTAAATATGAAATCCGATGAGATCCGCCCCTAATACTCCATCTAATAACTCTTTTCTTCTTGGTAAAAGCCTAAAAATTTCGTACGAAGGAAATGGGATGTGTAAAAAGAATCCAATGTTTATTTCTGGAAATCTCGTTTTTATTAATTTAGGTAATAATAACAAGTGATAATCCTGAATCCAAACGACATCGCTAGGCTTAAGAATTTCAATTGTTTTCTCGAAAAATTTTTTATTTACCGATTTATAAAATTTCCAAAATTCATTGTTATAATCAGCATATTGGATAAAATAGTGAAAAAGAGGCCATATTGTAGTGTTGCAAAAACCAGCATAGTAATATTTTATATCTTCTTTCGTGAGAGAGATTGGATAACAATCAAGTTCATCTCTTAATTTTGTTTTTATCTCGTTTTTTTCTTCGTCGTTTAGGCGATCCATGTCAATACCAGGCCATCCAATCCATAAAACATTATATTTATTTTGAAAAGACCTTAAACCCGTGGCCAAACCACCAATACTTGGTTTAAATTCCAGTCCTTCTTCTTTTTTAAATACTTGTATTGGTAATCTATTTGAAATTATAATTAATCTTGGAAATTTCTTCATAATAATCACATTTATAGGAAAAAACCATTCTAATTATTGGATTCAAAAATTAAATAAATATAAGGTATTTTTATTGAATTTGTTATTTTCCTTACATGATAATTAAGCATATTGTTAATATAAATTTTTGTATGATTTTGAAATCTTGAAATTTTTTCTGGATTTTGGTAAAAACTATCAAAGATTTCCATTGAATCTATATCGTTCATATTTTTATTTTATTTATCTTGAAAATTTTTATAGACTTGCCTTTTTGTTTTTTATTTATGAAAATATTGACATCAGAACATTAAAAAATTAAATTATCTGATTCATATCAGATATAATGGGAATTACATTTTTAGAAATAATTAAAAATATTTGAAAAAATTACTTATCCATAAATCTACCATTCTCTCTTGAGATTAGATTACTTATTTATTACTCCTAAAACTCTGTAAAAGATTTTTTTACTTAATCTATTCAAAATAAAGATCAGTACATTAAAGCTTAGATATATAATATAATTCCCGAATAAAGCCAAAACCTAATATTAGGCGTATTCTTTTATGAAAATTCATATTCTCAATTTATTTTAAGCATTAGTTTTATAAATGACGAATGATAATAATATCTTGCAAATTCGAAAAATTCTATATCTAATAAATACTATTCTGAGGATATAATTCTTCAGTATTTTTCCCTAAGATAAGAGCTTGAGCTATAAAATAGCTATAGTTGCGTCATCGATTTGCCATCTTAAAATGTAATATGAGTTTGACAAGATTTACTTGAATAAGATAAATCATCATAAAATAGAAAAAATTGATTCAAAAAATAATAGGAATAATAGTAAAATGAAAGATTGTAGCAAAAAAAAAAATAATGTTAACCTAAATCTATTAGAAACAGATTTTAAAACTTTCTGTGAAGATTATGATGTAATTTACGACCACGCAAAAAGCGTAGGAATAGATAAAAGTAAAAAAATATTAAAAAAATATTTTCATAAGGAGAAAAACTACCGATTCTCGGATGAAGAATTGAGAGATTTATTTTTCATTATCGACATTAGGAGAGATACAACATATTTTAAACAACAAGACATTATGATCAAACTTCTAAAATCAATCAAAGGGAGAAACCCTAGAAAAATAAAAAAAATTTTATTATTAGGAGTTGACTTGAATTGTGAATTTATTCGCTTGACAAAAATATACACCAAAGCAAGATTTTGCATAATCGATTTTGAAGAAAAATTACTTAATTCATTCAATAAAAAGTATTCAAAAGATTATGACTTTACTATAGAAATACTTGATTTATTCAGCGGAAGAAGTCTAAATGATTTTACTTTAAAACATGGAAAATTTGATTTAATCATCGTTTCTAGACTTTATAGCCTTTCTCCAAGCGATAAACTACGATATGCTTCAGTAAAATTTGTTTATAAACACTTACTAGCAGAAAATGGACTTCTTTGTATACTTGAATTAAAAAATACTTCCGAGTTCTATAATCCCGTCATTCTTAAGAAGACAAAACCAATGTTAAATAAAATAATTAAGACTAAAACCACGAATAATCCCATTCAATTCGTAATCTACGGAAAAAATTATCCAATAGAAACGATATCACAATGAGATTAAAATCTAATTTAATTGAGAAATATCTTTATTATTTTATCTTTAAAGTTTATAATTGAAGAGAGATTTGAAGTGTATTAAAAATTGAAATTTATATTAATCACATTGGT
>JBHLMB010000485.1:0-3304 GCA_048938565.1 Promethearchaeota archaeon
TCGGTGGAATGATTGCTCAATTATACACGATGAAGCATCCCGACGAGGTGAAATTTCTCATCCTATTAAATTCAGGATACATAATGATAGACAATGTCATTAGAAATATTTTCTATAACCTCCTACCTTACTTCATTAGGATGAATTTTTTAGAGGTAGTAGCAAATTCTATCGAAGATGTCTTGGATAAAATAATCCCGTATATAATGACGGCGTTATCAAGCCATAAGAAACAGATGAATTTAACGGAGGAAGAGCTGCTCATGAACATTGAGAACCAGATATTTGGCTAGAACATATGAATAAAAGCAGATTTTTCTTTTTTTCACGAGAAATAACTTTTAAAGAACATAAGATTTAAATATTAAGCTTTTTTAAATTTAGTTCGGTAATTCAAGAATGAATTATTATGAAATCCAAACGGTGATGCTATACAAGTTAATTTAAATGTTTCCGGTGAAGAAATCATAGAAAGTCATTCTAGTAAAAATATATGGATTCTTGGAGTATCTATTCTTGTTGTAGCATTGTTGGGAGTTGGGGCAGGATTTGGAGTTTCGTTTCTTCTTAAAAACGATAGTATAACACCAATTTTATCTCTTAATCCGGTATATGGAGACGTGTCATTATCAGAACGCAAACCCTGTATCATTCGTGACACCATTGAAGGGAGCATTTACATTGATATTGACATACCATCTGATGATTTGCCACTTTGTCTTACTGAAGACTATATTAATGAAAATTGGAATTTTTATGCAGAAGTTAGTGGTTATGATTTAGAAAACACATTGATTAGATTCATACAAAAAGGTGAAATGTGGATTTGGATATGGGTTACATGGAATATTACCCATAGTGATCCCTGTGGGAAAGATTATTATAATGCTACTTTCATAATCAATGAATTCTACATCTTAAAACCATATGGTTTTGGAAGTAACCGATGGCCCGATGGTGCAGAACCTCTCATTCCAACCAATTCAGAATTTATCCCAGGTAAGGAGATCTACATTAATGAAACTCATTATCTAAAAGGATGTAACGATCCTTTACAGCACTTCACATTAGAAGGTAAGTCTACCGTGAAAAATACGGAAAAAGGTTGGATAATTGTAGACTATAATATTCCTGATCCGTTGGATCTATGTATAACTTCTGAGGATTTAGAGGATTGGAATGCAACTATATGGGTTTTAGGCTATCATCCAATTAATGGTTCAATCGAAATATGGCAAAAAGACGAATATTTAGGTAAAGTCTTAGTTGATTGGTATTGGAATCCTGAATATTCAAAGAAATGTCACTACAATGTATACACTGCCACCTTTACGATGGAAGAGGGTGTAGATTATATTACTCTTTACAGCAATCAATGGCCTGATGGTGCCATCCCAGATAGTTACGAAGATACCATTCCGGGCAAAGATGTTATCCTCTGTCCTGTAAATCTCTACAAAGGATGTGACGAAAAAGAGCAGATGTTCCTGAAAATAATGGCACACGAAATTCGTATTCCCGGAGTCCCCAACTCTTATTAAAATTCATTATAAGTTATATTTTTACACAATAGGATGACATTTATTTTTTTTTTTGTATCATTAATATTTTAAAATTTATACCTCTTGAAAAACAATTTTAATCGGTTTTTTTATTCAAATATTAAGTAAAAAACATTAGAAAAAAATATTTAGTTTATTATTTACGAGAGAAATTATTTTTAAGGATTTATAAAATTCTCTATCTTTTTGGTAGCAGCGAAAAGCCATAAAGAAAGAATTTGACAACATGGAATTATTTAAGCAAGATTTTAAATTATTTACAACGCAATAAAGAAATTAGAATGAAAATCTAAAAATTATTTTGTTACCAATTCAGAATTAGTTAATGAGTTAAAAAAATTATTTTGATCAAAATGATATCAATTGAAAAATCCTTCTATCCATCCATAAACGATAAAGAACGCAAGACCAGATATAAATTATGGAAAGATATAATCATTAGGTCGTTAAATTACGAAAATACATGAAATTTCTTCTGCTAAAACACATGTTTATTTCATCTTTTTTCAGGATTACATATTCTAAATGGGATTAGTAAAGTATTTTTTGAATTGAATATTTCAAAAATTATACAAAATAACTCTGAAATTAGAAATTCATGCCTTACTTCAATAATCAAGATGGCTATAATCTTTATTATTCAGATATCAATGGAGAAAGAGACGATATCGCAGGAACAATAATATTACTTCATGGTTTTGCGTCTTCAGTCTCATTCTTTAAATCACAAATAAAGATCTTAAAAGAACGATATCGGATAATTGCCTTTGATGCGTTAGGGCACGGCAAAAGCGATCATCCAAAGGAAATAAACCTTACGGGAAACATCAGGCATGAAATAATCAGGGATTTGGAAGACCTCTTGAATTATCTAGGAGTGACTGAGCAGTATGGCATCATTGGTCATTCGTTAGTCGGTGGAATGATTGCTCAATTATACACGATGAAGCATCCCGACGAGGTGAAATTTCTCATCCTATTAAATTCAGGGTATATAATGATTGATAATGTCATTAGAAATATTTTCTATAAACTCCTGCCTTACTTTATAAGGATGAATTTTTTGGAAGTCGTTGCAAATTCGATCGAAGACGTTCTGGATAAAATAATCCCGTATATAATGACGGCGTTATCAAGCCACAAGAAACAGATGAATTTAACGGAGGAAGAACTGCTCATGTACATAGAGAACCAGATATTCGGCATGATAAGCGAAATTAACGAATATGATCCCTCCTCGATAGCATGTAAAACATTGATAATCGCTGGAAGGCTCGATAATTTCGCACCAGAATCAATGTCAGAAGAGTTACATGGTAAGATACACGATTCAGAGTTGCAGATTATTGATATGGCAGGACATTTTGCCCCTGCCCAACGAGAGGAGATTGTTAACGAGCTTATATGTAATTTTATTAAAAATATAGGTTAATTACTGCGTGTTTAATCCAACAATAACTCCTTTCTTCTTCAATTGCTTTAAGATTTCCATAGAGCGCGAATCTAACCACTCCTCTGAAATATGTAATCCCTTAAGCGATTTTATTCTGAGCATTGATTCTGGGATGGTTGTTATTTGATTATCTTTTTTGATTATAATAAGCAATATATCAAAAAAAATTTAGTATTAATTGCCGATCCATCCTGCTAACCTGGCAAATAAATACCACGCCCCATACGCCTTCATATTCCCATTTACGGGTTGGGTGTGAGGAGGAGCGCAATCATACCAATGTATGCCC
>JBHLMB010000486.1:0-3301 GCA_048938565.1 Promethearchaeota archaeon
TCTTTAAGTTTCCAGATATCGATAGAGGAGGGTATAAGTATCTTGGAAAAACTATAGGTAGCAATGGACCTATAATCGATAAAATTCGAGTTAGCGATAAAGTTATTTGGACCATATCAGGGAATAGTGGTAGAAAAGATAAAAAGAACTTTTGGGGTTTTGGTACTATTATTGGAGTAAATCGTGAAGAAAAGCATTGGAATATAAAATCTACGGAATTTCCAGATAAGTCTAAAATTGATGATGTAGTCTACGAAATGGAGGAGGAATATCAAAGGCTTTACATTTTAAGTAATGGAATTGTAAATCTAGGCCGATATGGTGCAATCTTAATCGATGAATATCAATACAAAACTATTCTAGACCACTTTGGCTTCGTCGAACAGCAGGATAAGTTAGAAAACGAACCTGCTTTAGTTATTATGAATATAAATCCTGAAAATATTGAAAATTGTATTAAAAACACTATTCACGGTGCTAGATCTAACACTGCTGCTGCTGGAAATGTTGAAAAGTTAAATAAAGGTGATATTTGTATCGTCCGTAAGACCTCAGGAGGAGGAAAATTTCAATATGGAGTAAACGGTATTTGGTATTTTTCTCATTATGAAGATTTGGAAGGAAATTCAGAACCTTTATGGATCCCTCCTGATGGGTGGAAGTATAAAATAATTATGAAACCATTAGTAAAGGAGTTTAACAAGATATTCGAGGAAGATTTCTCAAAAGATGTAGAAGGACAACTTAGACACAAAGAATCTACAAAAGTTTCTGATTTAAAACAAACGGATATTCAAGGAGCTGTTAGGATGAATTTCCGCGATTCGGACCTACCTATGAGGTATTTAAAAGCAATTTTAGTTGAAAAGAGTGAAGAATGTGATATTATAACTGAATATGAAGACTTCCAGGGAAAGAAGCATAAAATAAATGTATATAGATTTCTTGATAATCTAACACAAAATATCTACGATATCGAACCTCAAAGCACTATTGAAACAGAAATTCCACAGATATCCGAAGAAAATAAACAAAAACAAGAAATTCAAGAAGAAAATATGATTATCCCCTTGAAAAAAGAGATTTTTTTTGGAACTGCTGGTTATTGGGAAGTAAATCAATTTCATTATAAAATTAAGATTCAAAATAATACTGAAACGGTTATAACAGATATCAAGATTTTGTTAGAAAATTTTCCTCCAATGTTAAAATTAATTGGTCCTGATGTTAAAAAAACCATGGTTCTTTCACCAAAAGGTGCAATATGGACTCCTGAATTTATACTTGATGCGGGAAATGAATGCGTAAATGGAAAAATTTATTCCAGCGTGAGATATTTTGACCATAAAGCTAATAAACACTCAAACGATCTTCCTGTTCATGAGATCTCCTATATCTGTCCTCTCCTTGAAGCCAAAAAGATTAGCGAAGAAGAATATGAAGAGAAATTAAAAAAAATGATATTCAAAGAGGAAAAAATCCAATTTGAGAATAGTTTTGAAATATCGCTATTTCTACAAGAAGTTGCTTCTAAAATGGAAGGAATGAATCTTGCTTTGGTTGAAAAAATTAAATCTTCAAACGCAGAACTTATTGGTTATGCGGAGGATAAAATTAAACGCGATGCATTGGCTTTAGAAGCAAAATTTCAAGTAATTGAGGGAAGTATCGAATTAATTCTTAAAGCACTATGCGAACAGGAAAATAAATGTCCAGCCCTTCTCCACAAAGCTTTAGAGGAAATTAATACTATAGGACTTTCTTTAAATAAATCTATAATTATGATAAAATTAGATATGATAATCGATAAACCTGAGGACTTATCCAAATATTTGAAGCGAGTTCTTAAATCTAAATGGACGAACGATAAAAAAGACCAATGGGCAAATTCCATAAAAGAAATACTCGAAGAATGGAGACAAATCCGACCTAAAAGATGGCAGAGAGCACTTAAAATATTAGGAAAAACTTTTGCTAGTATTTTAGTTGGTGAAACTGTCGTTAGTCTTATTTCTGAGGGAGTTCAAAATCTCTACGAGTGGATTAAAAAGAATTTGGAATAGAATTATAATTAATTGATCAAATTCAGTATGTTTTCATTAAGCAATAGGGAAATTTTTTCAATTTGTAAATAATTATGCAGAAATATTTATATAATTCAAATTCTACAATTTATTTGTAATTTCGATTACACGCTCAAAAGCTCAAATATTATTAGAATAACATTAATTTTACAATTAGAATATAGAATAGTCCTTGAAGGGTGTTTAATGTGGTAGATCTCAATAGACTAACCGTCGTCAACTTGAAGAAATTAGCAAAAGAATGCAATGTCGTTTTAAAGAATGGAAAAAAACAGGAGTTAATAATACAAATAAATAATGCAAAAATTAATCCAACATTATTGGAGAATTTATTCAATAAGTATCTTAAACCCGCAACTAAAGCAAAAAGAGCAACTACAAACATATCAACTACAGGGACAAAAACACTTCAAATTACACAACTCGACGATCGAATAAAATTACTCGAAGACCAAGTAAAATACATTTTAAACAAGTTAAATGACATGGAATCCAATATTTCCAAAAAAGCTGCAAAAAGATTGGCAGTAAATGACATTCAAATCAACGATTTAAAATACAAGATCAAGAATATGATTGATTCTGGTGACACAATAACAATAGACGATATTATAAAAACCAAACAATTAAGAAACGCTCCTTTTGACTCGGTAGAACAAGCGATAGTTGAACTTATTGATGATGAAATATTTGATGGTGCAGAGGGTAATTCTAAACATAAGATTGATGGATATATTGGAAGATTAATTAAAAGGTAAATGGATAATAATTTCGAAGGAGATGTATTATGCAGAATCAAGAACTGATAAGTTGGCCTTCAGCTCATAAATGTCAACAAATTAACGATATAATCTTCGAAACAAGCCTGAGCCCTTTTGGAATTTCTGCTTACAATCCTAATGAACCAGTATCTGATTTTGTTGGAAGAGAAAAAGAATTAAATTATTTTAAACAGCAAATTAGTCTTGTTTTTAATTATAAAATAAGCAGAGCTGTTCGATTGGAAGGTCCAGGAGGTGTGGGAAAATCTACCTTATTTAATTACCTAAAAGAGTCGATTGAACATGAAAGAAAGAAGGATGATCCTAAAACGCATTATATTTTGAAAAATAGTGATGTTTTTTCAACTTATTTTCCGATTCCCGATAGAATTGTTGAGTTTTCAGATATTTGGAAGCCGATGTTGGAAGGATTAAGTGCGGGATTTGAGAGAGAGA
>JBHLMB010000487.1:0-3279 GCA_048938565.1 Promethearchaeota archaeon
ATTAAAATGGAAATTAATGTTATTTTTTGATTATGGTTGTGTATTTTATTTGTTGAGAGTAAAAAAATGAACTAATTATTTCAATAAAATTAGAAAGTTATTAACTTATTATTCATAATAGGCGTATTAAACAAATCATTTAATCAAAATAAAAAAGTATTATAAATATGAGTATATAACTATAAAATCATTATATTTAATTAACAATATCAAAAATCTTGGTAAATATAATATGTGCTTGGTGGTAGAGTTTCCTTGGAACAAACCTTTTCAAATTAATTTTTATTGCAAAATATAATATAACACACGATATTATCGTTTTCAATATCCTAAAGATATTAACTCGCGATTTACCGAATTTTCGGGAAGAAATCGTTATAGGTACTTCAACAATCTTTAAGTTATTATATGCCGCTTTAAATAATGTTTCAGTACACAATCCAAATTTAGTATAAACCATATTTTTTAAAATTTGTTTACTCCTAGCACTAAAAGCTCTAAAACCACTTTGATTGTTACCAACTTTCTGATGAAATAAAAACCAGAGGAATAAATTTACAATATATTCTCCTGCTCGAGTATAGAGAGGAACTTTATATTCACTTTTACCTTTATATCTTGAACCTACAACGATATCTGCTTGTTTTTGTATCAATGGTTTTAATAAAAATGGAATTTCTTTTGGATCGTGTTGACCATCAGAATCAATTGTAATTATATATTCACCAGTACTTTCGGCAAATCCTCTAAGAATAGAAGCGCCATATCCACGATTTATCTTGTGATTTATTATTTTTTTCTATCTTTTTCAATACTTCAAGTGTGTTATCCGAAGAACCGTCATTGACAACTATGATTTCATACTCATAGTGGTTTGGAATTGCTTCTATCACTTTCTTAATTGACTTTTCTTCATTGTATACAGGTATAATTACTGAGATCTTATTCTTACATTCATATTGATCAATATTTCTTTTACTAATATGTTCGTAATCGTAGAGATACTTATCCTTTGAATCATGCATTATTTTATTAAATGTCATAATGATTAATCTATGATAACAACGAATTCCTCAATTCGCTCAGCTATTTCTTAGATAAAATGATTTTTAGTAAATATATATATTTTATTTATTTCAATTACAAATATAATATTGACTACTACTATAAATAATTATAGTACCTTAAATGATAATGATCAAGAAAATGGATTATTGTGTTGTTTTCTAACAAGGTATTTTTTGATAGCATTCTATCAAAGCAAAAATTTTCTTTATCTGCGAATTTGATGATTTTTCATATAAGTTAATCCCTCAAAAAGATTGTAAATTTTTATTTCTGATGTGAGAATATTTTTTAATTTACTTACATCCAAACTTACATTTTTAGGGCGCTCTGCTTTTTGTTGCAGATTGTCTAAAGGTTTTATCAAATTCTTATCTAAATTAAATATATCTGCACATATTATACCCATCTCGTATCGACTGTACGAGCTATCTCCTGCTGTATGTAATATTCCTTGTGTTTCTCTTGAAATTAGTTTTAATAGTATTTCTGCCAGATTTCTTACAAATGTGGCATTATTAACTTGGTCTTTGACAAGTGAGACTCTCTCTTTCTTTTGTAGGGTTTCAAAAACCCATGTTATAAAATTAGTTTTATTTTTATTCCAACCATATAAAACTGCTGTTCTGCAAATGAGATATTCGATTTTCGAATGCATAATAGCTAATTCTGCTTGGTATTTCGTTTTACCATAATGATTAAGAGGATTTGCAACATCAGATTCGTTGTAATTCCCGTTTTTTGAGATTCCATCAAATACAAAATCGGTTGATATAAAAACTAACTTAGAATTAACTTTTTCGCAAGCTTTTATTATGTTTTTAGGACCATCCGTGTTAATTTTGGTTGCTAATTCTTTATAAATTTCATTTTTATCGACATTTGTCATTGCAGCCGTTAATACAACGACTTCTGGAGAAATTTTTATTATTTTTCTCATAACATCTTCAGGGTTAGTGATATCGATATAATAAAAAGGAATCTCTTTTGAAATGAATGAATTATCAATATCTGCTGCGATCAAAAAAAAGTTTTTATCTTGTATGTCCTGATTGTCTTGTAATTGGAGGATACTTCCACCTAAGAATCCATTTGCGCCTATTATTAAGATTTTTCTTTTCGAATTATCGATTTGCATAGTGTTTTTTATAATACGATAAATAATCCTTATTTATCACATTTTCCAACCATTCATTATTTTCTAGATACCAATTTACTGTTAAATTCAAGCCCTCTTTAAAACTAATCGTCGGTTTCCAACCCAACTCCTTGGTAATTTTATCGTGGTTAATAGCATACCTTAAATCGTGCCCTGGACGATCCTTTACGAAAGCAATCAGATTTTCTGGTTTGTTTAGTAATTTTAATATCTCTTTAACTATCTCAATATTTGACTTTTCTGAATCGGCTCCGATATTATATATTTCTCCAGGAGTTCCATCGATTAACACCTTGAGTATGGCAGAACAATGATCATCAACATGGATCCAATCTCTAACATTGATTCCCTCTCCGTAAATAGGAAGTTCCTTATTTTTTTGTGCATTGTATAGCATTAAGGGTACAAGCTTCTCGGGAAATTGATAAGGTCCGTAATTATTTGAACAACGTGTGATGTTTACAGGAAGACCAAAAGTTTTATAATAAGAACGAACAAAAAGATCCGCAGATGCCTTACTTGCAGAATAAGGACTATTTGGTGACAAACGAGTTTCTTCGGTAAATGCTTCTTCGTTAAAATTCAAGGAACCGTAAACTTCATCAGTGGATATTTGAACAAATTTCCTTATGCTTAATTTTTTCGCTGCATTTAATAAAGATTGGGTACCTAATACATTAGTTTTTACAAAAATATTTGGATTATCAATAGATCGATCGACATGAGATTCTGCGGCGAAATTCACGATATAATCAACTTTTTCTTTTTGGATAATATCTAAAATTATACGAAAATCGCAAATATCTACCTTGTAGAATACATATCTATCGTTATAGTTTCTAACAATATCCCTAAGATTTTCGGGATTTCCAGCATAAGTTAGCTTATCTACATTGATTACTCTAAAATCTTGCTTCGAATCTAGTAATTTCCTAATAAAATTACTTCCAATAAATCCCATACCGCCTGAAACTATAATATTCTTCATTTTCATTCAAGTAATAAATTTTTATCCCATTTTAATCTCCCAATTATAGTCGATTTCGTCCGTGTCG
>JBHLMB010000488.1:0-3275 GCA_048938565.1 Promethearchaeota archaeon
GCGAATGTAACACTTTGGAACGATCCTAAATGTTCTAATTTACATCTTAGACAGAATACAAACGGTTATTTTTCTGTTTTCGATAGCAAGACAAGTAAAGAATATGGAAAATTCAAATTAATTGAAAAACCTCGGTATTATAACGATGGTCATTTGACTTCCGATGGTATAGAAATGAAAAAAATTGCTTTAGTACACGGTATTGACTGTCTTGCTACGACAATATATCAACAATGCGCCTATTGGATATGTGGCGAGGCTTGTAAATTTTGCGGTATACAGTATACTCTTGCTTCAGGAGCTACTACTCCTGAAAAAACTGCCAAGCAGATTTGTGAAGTAATAGCTATTGCTAAACAAGAGAATAGATGTACTCACATGACATTAACTTCGGGGACTACTGATCAATCGGATAAGGGTGCAAATAAATACATTTCCGTCCTTAAAGGAATAAAAAATAAGTTTCCAGACCTCCCGCTACATGTTCAAATTGAGCCAATAGACCGATGGTTATTGAGTAACTTAAAGGAGGCAGGAGCAGACACGATTGGTATTCATGTTGAAATTATAGACGAATTAATCAGATCAATCGTTACCCCTGGGAAATCAAAGATATCAATAAAAAAATACAAGGAAAGTTGGAAAGATGCCGTGGATATTTTTGGAAAAAATCAGGTGGAAACTTTTTTACTGACTGGATTTGGAGAATCAAGATTTGATTTTCTTAAGGATGTAGAAGATATTATCACGACAGGGGTGATACCATATATTTTACCCGTAAGATCAGTACCAGGAAGCAAGAAGATAATGCCTACGACAAATTACTTAGCCTTATTGGAAATATATACTAAAAGTGCTTTATTAATGAAGAACTATGGAATAAATCCGTTAGAAAATAAAGCAGGTTGTGTTAAATGTGGCGGTTGTAGCGCCATTAATGAGGCATTTAAAGCTTTGACATGCTAAGTTTTTAAAAACATGTGTTATTTCCTTTATTACATTTAATTTATTGAACTTAGTAGAGAAATTTACTCATGAAATTAGAACAAGGATTGATTCATTATTACTATGGAAGTGGTAAGGGAAAAACATCAACTCTAATCGGAACGCTTATTAGAGCACATGGACATGGATTGAAAACTTTATTGGTTCAATTTCTAAAACTTCATTCAGATAATGATAATGAAGCAGGTTATTTTATGGGAGAAATACATTTTTTAAAAAACATCCTCCCAATTGAGCAATTTAGTACGGGTAAATTTGTAATACCAAATCAATCTTTAAACGAAAACGACATAAATGTTTCAAAAGAAGGCTTTCAAAGGGTTCAACAAGCTGCAATGTCGGGCGATTATGATGTAATAGCAATTGACGAGATTGTTGATGCCATTGCTTTAGGTTTAATTAGTTTAGATGATTTTATTGATGTTTTGAAAAACAAGCCAAAAAACCTTGAAATCGTGTTTAGCGGTTATAATTACATCAAAGAATTAGCAGAAATCGCTCATTATGTATCAAATATTGATATGAAAAAACATCCATATTATTCGGGAATAGATGCAAGAAAAGGCATCGAATACTAATTTTCAAATATTCTATTCCCGTAATCAGTAAAATCCGAAAATTTTTAATATTATCAGTTTTTAGGATAAGTAACGAATATTTTATAATTATTAAATAACATTAAGATGGAAAATATGGTCAATAAAGCTCATTTCAAAAGTACCGTTAAAGTTCCAAGCTCAATGTTATTGTTACTCGTATTGTTATTATTAGTACGCGTAGTATTATTATTATAAAATACTACCAATAAAATTCTACTTCTCGGAATCTCATTGGTAGTACAGAAATAAAGATTTTAAATCATAAAAGAAAAAACAGGAAAAAGGAAGATGAAGCGGGAAAATAATTCAAAGAAACAAAGAAAGAGACTAAAATAAAGATTATTTCCGCGGAAATTTAAATATAATCAAGAAACCAATAATTTAAAGGACGAGAAAAATGACGATAAGTGAAAATAAGAATTCTCAAGGAACTCCTAAATCAAAATTCAAGGAGAGATACAAGAATTTATCTGATATTGAAATAAAAAAACTATATACTCCAGAAGATATAAAGGATTTTAACTACGAAAAAGACCTTGGAAAACCTGGAGAATATCCATTCACTCGAGGAGTATATCCTTCGATGTATCGAGGCAGGTTATGGACAATGCGCCAATTCGCAGGTTTGGGCACGGCAGAACAAACAAACGAGCGATACAAGTTTTTAATTGATCACGGCCAAACGGGCTTAAGCGTGGCTTTTAGTTTGCACACGATTTATGGCTACGAAGCAGAAGATCCTCACTCATTAGGTGAAATTGGAAAAGAAGGCGTGGCTATAGATACTCTAAAGGATATGGAAATATTGTTTGAAGATATCGACCTTTCAAAAATCAGCACGAGTATGACCATTAACGCGCCCGCTGCCGTTCTTCTGGCAATGTATATTGTAGTAGCAGAAAAACAAGGACACTCTCCTGATCAAATCCGAGGTACAATACAAAACGATATATTGAAAGAATATATAGCCCAAAAATCGTGGATCTTTCCACCAGAACCTTCCATGAGATTAATAATCGATACGATTGAATATTGTACTAAATATGTGCCGCAATGGTATGCTATAAGTATAAGTGGATATCACATAAGAGAAGCGGGATCTACTGCCGTTCAGGAATTAGCCTTTACCTTAGCTGATGGTTTTGCGTATATTGAAGAAGCGATTAAAAGGGGATTAGATGTTGATAGTTTTGCGCATAGATTGTCATTTTTCTTCAACTCTCATAATAATTTTTTCGAGGAAATATGCAAATATCGAGCAGCAAGACGAATTTGGGCAAAACGATTGAAAAACAAATATGGCGCAAAGAAACCCGAATCTATGAGAATGAGATTTCACACGCAAACAGCGGGTGTTTCTCTTACAGCTCAAGAACCTGAAAACAATATCATTAGAGTTGCCTTACAAGCAATGGCAGCAGTATTGGGAGGGACCCAATCATTGCATACAAACTCTTATGACGAGGCATTATGCTTGCCAACTGAAAAGGCTGCTAAAATTGCCTTAAGAACGCAACAAATCATTGCTCACGAAACTGGTGTGACTGATACAATTGATCCGTTAGCGGGATCTTACTATGTCGAATGGCTCACGAATAAAATGGAAGAAGAAGCTGAGAAATACTTCGATCAAATAGAGGCATTAGGAGGAGTTATTCCCGCAATTAGAGA
>JBHLMB010000489.1:0-3270 GCA_048938565.1 Promethearchaeota archaeon
GTTATTTGAAAGAAGGAGCTCAATTAATTTTTCTAAACTTTTTTGTTCTCTTTCTTTTTTAGATAGGATTTTATCAACCATCATGGGATCATAAAATTTCTTAATTACATCCGAAGCTTTTCTTCTGACTTTAAAACTTTCATCGTCAAGAGATTTGATCAACATTTGAATTGTATTATTATCACCTATCTTTCTCAGGGATCGAGGATCGCTTGTTGAAAGTTGATCCCTTAGCTTTATATCTAATAGAATATTCAACGATTTTGCCACGATGCTTCTAACTTTCCTATTTTCGTCTCTAAGTGATTGAATTAATCCAAATGCTGCGCTCGCATCCCCAATCAATCCAAGCGCTCTCCCTGCGCTTATTCTTAAACCCTCGTATTCATCGCTTAAAGCTTGAGTTAAATCGTAAATAGCTCTTCTGCTTCTTATCATCCCTAGTACATCAGCAGCCGCACCTTGGAGTTTCTTGTTTCTGTCATTCTTAAGCAAATCTAGAAGTGCCTCAACAGCATCTTCCCCAAATGCTACAAGAGCTCTTTTTGCTACGATATGTGTTTCTTTATCTTCTCTTTTTAAAGTTTTAATAAGGCCTTTAATGTTTTTCTTTTGAATCTTTTTAGCTTTTGGATCTACTATGGGTTTTCCCTTTTTAACAGGTGTTTTTTTGATAATTGCGGATTTTTTAATTATATTCTCAGAATCTGAATTCAACCTAAGTTACCTATTTTTAATGAAATTGAATTTTGTTAAAGCATAGTATTATTGTTTCGCCTTTAAATTTTTCCTTTGCGAAAATATTAAAAAAAAAAAACTCTTTTTGACGATATAATGTTAACAAAAAAAAAAAATATAGATAAAATAAAACATTTATCGCTAGTTTTAATTCCTCTTGTAGACATACCAATAGATCAATCCCATAATGAAAGTTCCACCAATCAAGTTTCCAATAGTTACAGGGAGGATGTTGTTCAAGATTCCATTAACCAGATCTAATTCGCCACTTAATCCTCCGGGGATGGAATTAACTCGTTCAAGGGATGATAACCCCATTGGGATAATTACCATGTTGGCGATTGAATATTCAAATCCACATATAGCTAGTGCTGATATTGGGAGCATGATTAAAAGGATTTTTCCAGATGTATTTTCTGCCGCGGAATACATCCACACTGCCAAGCATATGAGAATACTACCAAGAAAACCGCCCATAAAAGGTAATACCCAATCGGTAATTTTGCATTTATCATCTGCCGCAACGATAAAATAATCTCCCATTGTTTCGTTATACGCGCTCGTGTTTAAGTATATGAACATGAATATCAAGGCTCCAGCAAGGTTTCCAACGAAAATTATCAGCCAATTTTTTACAACACCTGCCCAAGGGACCTTCTTATCCAGCGCAGCCATCATGCCGAAATCCCCAATAAAAATTTGAGCTCCTGTGAAAAATATTATTATAAAACCTATTGAATATACAACTCCGCTTAATATAAAATCTGATGCCCCAGCTGTAACTGCAATAGATATGATTCCATGTAAAACCACGGTAAATCCAATAAATATCCCGCCGAGCAGTGCTGTTAAAAGGGTCCTGAAAAAGGGTAATGTTGCTTTTTCTTGTTCCAAGCTCGTTATATATGCCGCAATTTCTTTTGATCTTCTAACACTCATTTTTATACTTATCCATTATATAATTAAATTATTAGTTAATTAATGTAGATGCTATAAACTAATATAAAAGTTTTTTTAAAATTCAAGATATTTTTAATAAATTTTATATATTCTAGAATTATTTTTGAATTTAAACTACCTTCTTGTTGATTATACATGAAAAAAACGAAAATGGGTACTTCTCCAATTTTTATTATAAGTCTTTTATTAGCAATAGCCGGTATAGCTTTTCTTCCTTTTGACCAACTCAAGTTTAATCGATTAATAACTATCATTTCATGGATTCTTTGTCTAGGAATTCCAGCAGTTTATTACGGTTTAAAAGAGTTAATTGCCTATGCTAAAGAAGAACTTAAAAAGAGGAAATAACATTTAGATCAAATAAATAATGTTATTTTAAGACCTAAATTTTATTTTTTGTTATATTTAAAATAAGTAAAATCAAGGAAAAATTATGAGATTAGGCTCCCATCTGAGTGTTTCAGGAGGAAAAGAGAAAATTTTTGAGAATGCAAAAACTTTAAAATGCGAAACAGTTCAGATGTTTGTCAGGGGAGTTCGCTCGTGGGATTCAAAACCGTTAGAAGAAACAGAAATTAAAGCATTTCTATTAAAAAAAAAAGAATTCTACGGAGATGTCCATCCTCTCTTATCACATAACAGTTATTTGATCAATTTAGCTAGAACAGACGAGGAGAAACTGAAAAAATCTTTCGATGCAATGGTCGATGAGCTAACTAAAGCAAGTCAGTTGGAAATTGATTTTGTAGTAATACATCCAGGAGTTATCCCTAAGGACGAGAAGGATCTTACAATAAAAGATGCCTTGCTCAATATTTCAAGGCAATTAAACAAATTATTAACTAAAATCAAGAAATTTAAAGCTACAATTCTATTGGAAACAACTGCAGGACAGGGGAGTGGTTTGGGTAGTAAATTCGAACATATAGGTACTATAATCGAAAATATTGACGAGAAAGATAGAATTGGCGCATGCTTCGATACATCTCATGTATTTGCCGCTGGTTATGATTTCACTACCGAATCGAAATATGATGAAATGTGGGAAGAATTTGAGGATAAAATTGGATTGGAGTACTTACGCGCATTTCATTTGAACGATTCAGAAACAAAATTTAGTTCAAAAATCGATCGACACGCTCACATCGGGAAAGGGGAAATGGGCCTTAAACCTTTTGAACTTCTTGTAAACGATGAGCGATTTAAAAAGTTACCTGGCATTCTTGAAACCCCTAAATCTAAGGACTACAAAGAAGACGAGATGAATCTAAAAACGCTGAGAAATTTGCTTCATAAATAGAGTACCAAAAATTATTCTTTCATTTTAAACCACATTGGACTTTTATCATCAATTTCTCCGTTATAATTTATTGTTAATTCTTCTCCTTTTTGTATGTTTTTTATTGCAACGAACTCAATCGTTTGGTCGTCGTAATCGTAATAATAACACAGGTTAGGTCGATAAGAGTGGTTAACAAATTGACAAATTCCCATTGCTAACGCATTTAACGATTCCGGGTGTTGCGGATCCTCCCATGAAAAAATGTAATCATAGATACAAGTATCTTCTAT
>JBHLMB010000490.1:0-3270 GCA_048938565.1 Promethearchaeota archaeon
ATGAATCAAACTGATCCTCATCAATCAATATTGCATTCAGTATGTAAACTTTACTATGATCAGTTAAATCTGCTGTTCCTGATTCATCAATGTAAATTAATACCATATTGATATTATTATAGACTTGATATGTTTTTAAAAGAACTTATTAATATGCAGATTAATACCAGCTTAACTGATCGTTTATACATCTTTTTAAATTTCTTGTCCTTTCTCTTACATTTATAATTGCTTAAGTTTGTGGAATAATATTTATTCTCTTATACGGATTCTCAGTTCTGATATGATTCATTGATACGAAATTCTACTATAAGATTCCTATTTTTTTACCATTCATTTTTTCCATCAATCGTTTTTTACATTAATAATTCAATTAGTTCTATTGAAAACAATACATATAAGTGGACCGATCATCTAATTATATCCCACTAACAAACTATTCTGGAAAAGGAATGTAATCAAAACATTCGTAAATCGAATCTCGATTTTTTTACGGCAAAGGTAAAAAAATAGCGAGATCATGTCTATCAGATAGACATTTGAAGAGTGCTTCTGCCGGGATTCGAACCCGGGTCACGAGGGTGAGAGCCTCGCATGCTTGATCCGCCTTTCTAACTTTAAATAAAAGGAGTTTGACCGGACTACACTACAGAAGCTTGAAAACATTGCACCTCGTTTGAAAAACAATTAGGGGCAATGATTTAAATCAAGCATTATTTAATAAATATTGGTTTTAGTAGATTGACATAATGGTCTCTAATGGAATATTCTGCAATTTTTGTAGCTTCTGAAATCATTTTTTGAGTAAGTAATGCCTTTTGTCCCAATTCTCTTGCTAGTAATTTATCCGCCAAATATATTACGGCTCCAGTTAATATAAAGGGATTTCTTCCTCCACGATCCCAGATTGTTAGCTTTTTAAGGATTTCAGAAGATTTTTTTAGGAGTATATTTTGATATTCTATTTTACTTATGTTAATCTTCTTTTTAAGCATCTTATTTTCTAGTTCTTTGTGGTTAATGACTTCGTGAGTCAATCTCGTGAGGTAATCTTCGCTTTTATGAGGTTCTGAATCTGTCGATAAGTGACTTTTGTATGTTAATCCATCTCTTAAAATAAGCTTAGGACTCACACGATGGCCAAAACTTTGAAAAGCTCGTACAATCTCGTTGATGGTTATGGGTGCATTGTGATTTTCCTTTCTTGAAGAGTGAAAAATGCAAAATGCAATTAAAGAAATATGGTTTATTATTTTTTCTTCATTTTTTAAAATTTTTTTAAAATAATAAGCAGCATTATTGCGGATATGTTTACTGATTCCTAAATATAAAGTAATCTTGTTTAGGATACTAAATATCCTGTATTCTGTTTCGTGGTTTTTTATTCTCAGGAAGGGCGCATAAGTTTTTTTAAGCCGCCTATATAATTTTTGACCATTTGGGTGTAAAAGTCTTCCCATATTATCTTTTAGATATTTTGATCTTTCATATCCAATATATGATCCTAATCCCCCAATAAAATCAGGTCTCTCCCCTAATGATACATATTGTTTACTTCGCATACTGTCTATAGCATTATTCAAAATATATGATGTTTCAGATAACATTTCGTTAATAATTAATCCACATTCTTCACATATTTTTTCATGACTAGTGCTTATTGTGCCTCCTCCACATTCCGGGCAATTATCATCGAATAATTCTTTATTATCCATTTTTGATTGTAATCACTTTTATTTAATTGATCTAGAATAGGATTTTGTTTTTTATCTTGAATTTATGTACTAAAGGTAATTTTTAATGCAAGAAGGAATTAATTTAAATGAAATTGTGTTCTTGGGGTTGAGAGAGGTAGTTGAAATAAAAAAGGAGGCCATACTAACATAAAATAACAGATTCTAAGAAATTTCAATTTTTGATTTTATGGATTTTTTTAAAATTCTACCAATAATATTTAAATGGGGATGCATTGATAAAACAAAAATAAAATTTAGATATCAAATTTATATATCTTTCAATCTATTACGGTGTAGAAATTAGGAATGGTGCGCTTTACTTCAGATCATAAAGTTTATATCAAAATTTTATATTGGGGTATGGGTGGTTCTGGAAAAACCACAATAGTCGACACTCTTCATAAAATTACCCAGAAACAAGATAAAGACATTCGCCCTACAGGTGCACTTACTAAAATATCGATGGAAAGTGGATCAACCCTTTATTTTGATCGAGGAATATTTCAATCAACCAAGCAAAAACAAGTCTTTTATCATGTTTATACTGTTGCGGGTCAAAGTAGATTCTCGCTTTTAAGAAAAAAGATTTTTAAAGGAACGGATGGTGTAATTTTTGTCGTTGATTCCCAAACCCATCTATTTGAAGATAATCTTGAATCCCTAAAAGAACTTAAAGCAATTTCCCGGGGGACGTTAATTAAGGAAATACCCTTCCTTATTATGTTGAATAAACAAGATCTGACCCAAATAATACGAGAAGACGATTTTAAACAAGTTTTAAAGGATGAAAAACTTTGGTACGGCCCCGAAAGCGAATTTCACCTCTTAAATCCAATAATATACGAGACATGTGCTCTTTATAATCAGCATAAGGATATATATAGAAGTTTTTCTGAATGCGTAAGAAGGACAGTATTGTCAAATATTAATCGCTTATGAAGATACGACATTCCTTGTTGGAAATTAGATCATCTAGTATAAGATTTTTTCTTTTCATTATTTTTTAATATTCTTAAATATTATAATTCTAATAATAGAAAAAAATATGTTTAATAATCCTTACTGATATTACTTTTATAAATTATCAAAATTCATACTTAACTAATATTCAATAAATATTATTACCTGCGAACTAATAAAAAGGAGAATTTATCTATGGTTCGGTTTACAACAGATCACAAAGTCTATATTAAAATATTATATTGGGGTATGGGCGGTTCAGGAAAAACGACAATTGTAGATACCCTTCATAGACTTACAAAAGAACAGGATAAAGATATTCGCCCCACGGGAAATTTAACTAAAATATCTATGGCGAGTGGTTCTACATTATATTTTGATAGAGGTATTTTTCAATCAAAAAAATCTGAGAAAGTTTTTTATCATGTTTACACTGTTGCCGGTCAAAGTCGTTTTTCTCCATTACGGAAAAAAATATTCAAGGGAACTGATGGAGTAATTTTTGTTGTTGATTCCCAAACTCATTTTTTTGAGGATAATATTGAATCATTAAGAGAACTTAAGAATGTTGCAC
>JBHLMB010000021.1:0-13152 GCA_048938565.1 Promethearchaeota archaeon
GCTAATTACGAGTGGAGTATATTAGACTTGAAATTTCAGGAAAATTCTCAAATCTTATATAGTAAAGATATTAGAACCCTCTCTAAATCTATCGACAATTTCGCCTCTTTACAGAAGCTATGGGTGGATAATAATAAACTAAATACTCTTCCAGAATCCATTGGCAATCTCTCCTCCTTGAAAACATTATGGGTAGATCGTAATAGACAAAAGACTCTTCCAGATGCCATTGGGAACTTGCCCTCGCTCCAAGAGCTATGGGTAAGGGACAATCATTTAAGGACTCTCCCCGAATCCATCGGAAACCTACAATCCTTGAAAACGCTACGTTTATACGACAATGAACTCTTGAATCTCCCAGACTCCATTGGCAATCTCTCCTCTCTACAAGAATTAAGTGTAGGTGTTAATAAGTTAACGGAACTCCCTGAATCCATTGGAAACTTATCCTCCCTGAAAGTTTTGCACATTTATGAGAATCAGCTTACAACTCTCCCTGACTCCATTGGACGGCTAAGATCGTTAGAAGAACTACATATCAACAAAAATCAACTCATTGCTCTCCCAGAGTCAATTGGGAATTTATCTTTGCTAAAAAAATTATTTTTAGAGCATAACCAGATAACGACCCTCCCAGACTCCATCGGGAACTTAAAATCACTTCAACGCTTGGATTTCAGATCCAATCAAGTCTCATCTCTTCCTGATTCCATCGGTGACTTGTCCTCGCTCCAAGAATTATGGGTATGGAGTAATAAGTTAACGAATCTCCCAGATTCCATCGGTAACTTGTCCTCACTCAAAAAACTATATTTAGGAAATAATCAGCTCTCGACTCTCCCAGAATCTATAATAAATCTACAATCCCTCACTCATCTTTCAATATTACATAATGAGTTTACGACTCTCCCAGTGTCTATAAATCATCTCACATCTTTACAGAAACTATTTTGTAGCGGTAATCGATTTGATTCTAACGCTAAAACCATTTTAAACGGTTTGAAAAAGAACGGCGTGGAAGTTAGAGATTAAGATTTGCTTCCTTTTGCTCTATTTTCAAGCGGATTTTAGCCTAAAATAAATTTCATTTTAATTATAGATGAAAATACTTCAAATATTTACCAGAATGTTTTAAATACTGAAAACTATAATTTCTCTTTAAGAAAAAGTTAAAAAAAGATATGACCAATATGACACTTAGTAGATTTAAAAAATTAAAAAAATCTCGACAAACATTTTACCTGTATTTAAGTAGTAATTTATTGATATTGACAGGCGGATTAATTGGAAGCATAATTGTGAATCCATTTTTATTATTTATGATATTTTTAATGTTATTTATGACTATTCTTGCATATAAAGAAAAGAATATATGTTTCAGGCGCCATGGTCAAAATCCAAAATGGAATGGATATATTAATGGTTTTATTAGTTTTTTATTTTATCTGATTCCTTTAGTTTATATTAAAAAAAATCCTATAGGTTGTTTGATTATCCTTATTATTATCATTCCATCACCATTCTTACAAATTATAGGAGCAAAAATTTACAGGGAAATTCCGATTGAAGAAAAAATGCAAAATGTAGAATTAAGTGAAGAAGGTAAAGAAATTTTTAATAATTATATAGAAATAAAAGATAAAATTTCTAGAATGACAGAAGAATTGGCACAACTTGAAGAAAAATCCTTGTCAGGAACTTTCTCAAATCAAGATGTAAAAGATATGCACCAAAAGAAAAAGGCACTTGCTCGTAGCATAAAAGCAATGGATTTTCTTGAAGCTAGTACTCGAGATAGCTTGAAGAGGGAAATGGAACGCGCAACACCTCCAAGAAAAGAATTTATTATTTCTAATAACCTAAACAAAGAAAATTTATTCAAATTTACGATAAAGGACCTTGAAACTCACATGAAGGTAAACCTATATTGCGAAGGTACTGGTACGGAATCTGATCCTCTCAAAATAAAGCATGTGAAAGGAATGCCTGATAAAATTTACATTTTTTTTGGTAAAGAACACGCTCTAATTAAGAATTTCAAATGCAAGGAATTGTATATAACCCGGTTTGAACATATAAAAATAATAGATTGCGAATTTGAAAAATTATATTTGACCAGTTGTCCAGATGTAACCCTGAATGATTTAAATATTAATACAAGATTAAGGTTGTACGATTGTCCTAGCACAATAGTAGAAAATTGCATTGTCAAAGGGTTGATCTTGAAATACTCTCACGAAAGTAAATTTTATAGATGTGTGATAGATAGAGTGGATAAAATTCAGAATAATAGAGCGAATTTATTTGAGAGATGTCAAATTTCAGAAACCAATAAAAAAAGAATTCTAAATGATAAATTTCAACCTGTAAAATTTCCATTAATATGTGCCCTGATTTTTTTTTTTGGTTCTTTGGCATTATTTATTGGAATGATTATAATCGCAAATAGTTTGGTCTCACGAATATTTACATTCTTTATTCTATTTATTGGAATAATAGCCGCGATTCTTTTTGTAGAGACTGATTTGAATTATTTTAAGAAACTGAAAAAGAAGTTTCCTCCAAATAAAATTGAATCTTACGAGGGAAAGAGTTAATTGACAGAAAAAGTTAATCTGAAGCGTGATCAGGCTAATGCTTTAAAGGGTTTAGAAAGATTTATCAACAAATTAATCCCAATGTTTTTAATGCAAATATATAGCAAATACTATATTTTGTAATTATGGATTAATAAAAAAGAAGGCAATATCTACATAAAGATTGAAGAAAAAGCACTGAACTCTCTGGTGGTTTTTAATAAAGCTCAAATTATGCTATACGATGCTAAAATACTTAAAGAATTTGAGCGTCAAATAGGAAGGAAATTTTCTTTAGTAAACGAGGTGAATTGGGACACTTCAATGGGATTTTCCGTGAAGAACAATAGAATTAGTGGTTTGGGGTTGTGTCATTGTGGTTTATTGACTCTTTCGGATTCAATTGGAAACATCTCCTTGTTAGAACGATTAAATTTATCGGAAAACCAATTTAAAACCCTCCCTGAGACCATTGGAAACCTCTCCTTATTAGAAGAATTATATATTATTGACAATCAGCTCATTAATCTGCCGGAGTCAATTGGTAATTTGGTAACACTTAAAGAACTAAATTTGAGAAATAATCAATTAACAGAGCTCCTGGAATCAATTGGCAACCTTACCTCTCTCCAAAGGTTAAATATGGGTTCTAATAAATTAGCGATTCTCCCAAAATCAATTAGTAACATCACATCACTCAAAGAATTATTTTTATATCATAATCAATTAACGGAACTCCCGGAATCTATTGGGGACCTGCCCTCTCTCAGAAAGCTATTGATTAACGGTAATCAGTTAGCAAATCTTCCGGAGTCCATCGGGAACCTGTCTTCGCTCGAAAAGCTAAGGGTACAAAATAATCAGTTAATAAATTTGCCGGAGTCCATTGGGAATTTGTCTTCGCTCAGAAAGCTACAGATTAACGATAATCAGTTAAAAGCTCTCCCGGATTCTATTGTTAATCTGACCTTTCTTAGGTATTCTTATGCGTGGAGTAATCAATTTAATCCTAAAGCCAAAGACCTTTTAAAATATTTAAAAATGAAGGGTGTGAATATCATCTTTTGGAGAATTGCATTCTTTTTTTTCAAGCGAATTGAATCCTCATAATAGTTTAAGATTAATTTTTTCTCATTCTATTAAGAAGATCGTGAAAGCTCAATTTCACGAATTTTTATAGATCAGATTGTATCAGGAGGATGATATTTAGGTATTATAATCCTCGATGTTGTTTCCAATAAATAATTAGTGACTAATGAAGATCTGGCTTGTGTATCTTGAAACCGTTTTCAGGAGGTCGAGTCTTATTTTAAAACCATATATATACGATTCGCACACCCTTTTTTTTCAATTGGGTCAATTGTTCCTTTTTAATCTTAACGCTCTTATCCAAACACAATTCATTAAGTGCTGCAAGGGTAAGAATCGACTCAAGTAGGGATTTTAATTGATTATTACCTAAATTTAATTCTTTTAATGATTGAAACTTACCAATAAATTGAGGGAGGGTTTTTAATTGATTCCTATATAAAGATAATATCTTTAAAGATTGAATATGGCCAATAGATTCAGGAAGGGATTGTATTTGATTTATATCTAGATATGAGGATTTTAATAATTTTAATTTGTATAATCCCTTTATTTCACTTAAATCCTTAATACCTTTTTCGCTTAATGTCAAGACGCCTCCTATCACGAGCATTGGTTTTCCCTTTAGCAACACGCACTCTAAATCTGGAATCAAGGACATCAACTCGTCCTTGGTAAAATGATTCAAGTATCCCTCTTTCACCAAGTAGTTCACGACAGTTTCGTGACCTGAACTGAATCTCAGGGCAAGCTCGCGCTTGAACGCCTTTTTCGCAAGTGGGTCTCCAGATTTCGCGAGTTCTTTCAACAATGGAGACGCCAGGGTGCGGTGGAGCAAGCGCGTGCCGTACTCGTTCTTGACCTACGCTTGGAGGTTAGAGCAATGCCCCCAGAACTCCTCTTCGGGGGAAAAACTTAAATTTCTAAATTCTTGCGAACGATCTTTTTGTTCCATCTCGTCGATGGATTGAATATCATCGTATTCTTGAGCGCAATCCACGGGAATGTTAAAAGCGAGCTACTTGCACTGCTGGAATAATTTGTCCTTCATATAGATGTTAGTCTTACCATCCTCAAGCTTGAGTGTGATGTAATCGTTGATCTTGAATTCGTTAATTGCCATTGGTTAAAAGAAAGTAATGATAAAAAGCATAATAAAATTAGCATTCCCCATTCAATGCTTGGTATTTTATCAAAAAAGGAGTAAAAGAAAAAAATTAATATTTATTACTCAAAGTTATTGCTGGACAAGTTCATATCTATTTTGGATTCTTGGATTTCTTTTTAAAAAAATATATCGTCCCAATCATGGTTGGACATAATATTACGATAATAGTGTGTAAAGGTATGCCTGAAATTGAGTTTGCTGGGGGTTGTGAGGTATCTAACATTGTAGTAAATGACCATGTTCCTGATGTAGTGTTGACTATGCCATCTGAAGCCTTAACATTCCATTTGTAGGTTGTATTATACTCAAGAGCACTCCAATTAATTGAAGCAATTCCAGGATTTCCTCCTGATATTAGAGCTGTACCAATTAAAACGCCCATTTCTGAACTATTATTATAAAAATAAACCGTTATATCTTGGCCATCAATGTCGGAAACATTTACCTGCAATAAAGGGTTAATATCTACATTTTGTGTATTATTTTCTGGTAATGGATTGCTCACAATAGGTGCATTGTTAAGATCTGGAGTAATTAAATACACTTTTCCTGAGTCCGTACCACCGTCATTATTTTTATATGTTCCAATGAGAAAATCGTCGTATCCATCCCCATTAAAATCACCAGCACTCGCTACTGAACGCCCAGCATTATCATCAACATACTCCCCTATAAAAGATGCGTCCGCATCTGTCAAGCTCATATTTTTTCCCCAACCAGACTCGCTGCCAAGAATTAAATAAGTTTTTCCAGCATCATCAGCACCATCATCATTATTGATTGCTCCAATGAGAATATCGTCATATGTATCGTTATTAACATCACCAGCACTCGCAACGGAATATCCTCCCTGATCGAGATTATCCTCTCCTATAAAAGAAGCGTTCGCATCCGTGAGGGGCACGTCTTTTCCCCAACCAGATTCGCTTCCAAGTATCAAATAAGCTTTTCCTTTTTGAGCATCAGCCCCTGGTGTTCCAATGAGAATGTCGTCGTACCCATCTCCATTAAAATCGCCAGCACTCCCTACTGAATCTCCCATAAATGATGCGTCTGCTCCTATCAGGCTCACATTATTTTCCCAACCAGAGACCTTTCCGAAAATTAAATATACTTTTTCCCCAGTACCGATGAGAATATCGTCATAATCATCTCGATCAAAATCGCCTGCACTCGCTACCGCACGCCCAGCAGAATCATCAACCGACTCCCCTAAAAAAGAAGCGTTTGCTTCCGTGAGGGGTATGTCTTTTCCCCAACCAGACTCGCTGCCAAGAATTAAATAAGTTTTTCCAGCATCATCAGCACCATCATCATTATTGATTGCTCCAATGAGAATATCGTCATATGTATCGTTATTAACATCACCAGCCCCTGCAACGGAATGTCCTGCCCGATCGAGATCATTCTCTCCCAAAAATGATGCGTTTGCTTGAGTAAGGGGCACGTCTTTTCCCCAAATAGATTCGCTTCCAAGAATCAAGTAAACTTTTCCTGCGTCAGTACCGCCATCATCATTTAGAGGTGCTCCAATGAGAATATCGTCGTACCCGTCCTTATTATAATCTCCCGCACTGGCAACGGAATAACCTGCACTGTCCATAATTGATTCTCCTAAAAAAGAAGCGTTTGCTTCCGTGATGGACATGTTATTTTCCCAACCAGATTCACTTCCAAAAATTAAGTAAGATTTTCCTCTTTGACCATTATCTCCAGGTGCTCCGATGAGAATATCGCTATATCCATCTCCATTAAAATCGCCCGCACTAGCTACTGAATAACCGGCAAGATCTGATGGTTCTCCCTTAAATGAGTAATCACAATCGCTTAAACTAATATTATTTGTTAATATGGTACTGCAAATAGGTATAATATCATTATCAAGATCTTCTGCATGGTTTTCAGCAATATTAGTTATAGAATTTATGCTAATAAATCCTGAAACTACGATTATTATAATGATAATTTTTTTTTTGTCTCTCATTTTGTCCTATTATAAAAAATTTTTCATTCTATTATTTTAATTATTTATTAATTTTTAATAATTACTCTACCTTTCTACAAAAAAATGTATTATAATAAATTCATTTTGATCAGTATGATGAGAAGAATGGAAATTATTTGCTGTTTTTATGGAATTTGCGTTTTTTTCTAATGATTTCAAAAAGTAATAAAAGAGAAAAAAATAATTTTATTACTTAAATTTATTGCTGGACAAGCTCGTGTCGTTTTTTAGCAATGAGTACTAAAGCGATCATTTCACCAGCAACAAAAGGTAGGAAATACAATCCAAAAGGAATACTCCGGTCAGAAGAGCCGGATCCAGTTTCAAGGATATATGTTTCTAAAACATATGAATTATATTGCAATATCGAAGACACGGATATAAAAACTAAATATGGTAGTAAGAAGCACAACCAGGATGTACATAGACTTATATAAATGTGCTTTTATTATCATTCTAGTTATATTTTAAATAACTTGTCTCTAATGGGATATCAATGGAACGCAAGATAAAAGGAACATTGTTTAGATTAGTCGCGAAAGGAATTAAATCGGATAAAGCTCACCAACAAGAATACGACAAGCTCCTTTCGGAGGAAGCAAAAGATTTCTTGAACCAACGCATCTTGAATTCCGTGTGGTATTCGTGGGATCTGTATAGCGAGCTTTTTAAAACCTTAATCAAAGTCAATGCAAAAGACAATCGTGAGATCGTGAGAAAATGGGGGGCCGATTTTGGCGAAGGAGTGATGGCCGTGATTTATAAAAACATCATTGCTGAAGGGAATGTTAAAAAACTATCGCAAATGTACCCGCGATTTCACGGGTTAATTTACAATTTCGGTACGCTAACCGTTGACATAATCTCCGATAATGAGATGCTTTTCACTTACAGGAACCTTGATCCTAGATTTGAATTGTGGTATTACTCATTGATTGGATGGACGCAACGCGTGCTCGAGATGTGCATTAAAAAAAAGGTTTACTTCGAATTCTTGAAAAAACCCTGGCAAGGAGACGAATTAACGCAATTCAAGCTGTATTGGTCACTTTGATATAGTACTTTTTCTTAATCCTGTAATATCAGTTATTTCGTAGAAAACTTCGATCATCTATTTAGAATTGTATACTTTAGCATTAATAGTTTAATTCACATCTCCTTTCTTATATCCTTCATTGCCTTTCTGCATCCTTTAGGCACGCTTCCTTTGAGATATCCAAACGGCAAGATTGTTAATAAATAGTCATCATCGTTAAGCCCTAATACATGCTTGGCTTTTTTTTTATTCATTGCCCCAATCCAACACGTTCCAATTTGTAAGCTCCACGCCATTAGCATCATGTTCATTGATGCTAGTGAAGTATCAATTTCATACCATTTCGGGCTTGCTTGTTTTTTTCCTACAATTGCAATGTGAACGGGTGCTTCAATAGAAAATCCTTGAGATTGTGTTCCTGCAATTTCTTTAATGATTTTCTCATCCTTTATTACTATGAACTCCCAAGGTTGTCTATTCGAAGCGCTTGGTGTCCACCTTCCCGCCTCAATTATCATATCAATCTCTTTATCACTTGGCATCACATCTTTAAAGGATCGGATGCTTCTTCTATTCTTGATTAGTTCAAGAAGTTGTTCAGGATCAATCATATTTTATCTAAAATATTCCTAAATTTTTAAGTTATCAATCTAGTTTGAGATAGTATAAATAGGAATAAATTCTTTCTTGCTGAAAATGTTAATGATTATCAATTTATTTGTTACCATTGAAGTATTCTGAATCCAAATTAGGATAAAATTTTTTTTTCCTTCCCTCTTTTTTAAAAGAAATCAATCCTAAATCCATTAATTTGTTGATGTGGTATAAGATAGTCTTGTGATCCACATTTAATCTCTTTGAAAGCACGCTATTCCACAAACCAGGTTCTCTTTCAATGATTTCTAAGATTTCTAATGTGAGCCTGCTTTTCTGAAGCTTGAGGTCGATGTTGGATATCGGATTTTTTTGATAGTATGGAAAATACACCACATACCTACCCATGTCTTTTTTTCCAATAACTTTATACTTATCCAGAATTTCTAAATGCCACACGAGATTACCTGCCGCAAGTTGAGTTCTCCGAAGTAGCTCGTTGAAGTGAATTCCCGGTTCTTTTAATATTATATCGATAATTTTGCTCCTATTTTCGTTTTCCAGCACTTCTTCCAATGTCAATCGATGTGGCCCCGGTGAAATTGAGACAGTTCTAGTTTTCAGGTATTTAATATAGTCTTTTTTAGAAATGAGTATCGCAAGAGAAAAGACGCCTAGTAATGTCGTAAAAATAACAATATATACAACTCCAGTCAAATCAATAGGGACTTGAACTATTTCAAACACGGTAAAATAATAGGTCGTGTCAGAATCGAGATTCGATAAATCGCTTTCTAAATACCTTTGAGTGCTTGAATCGTTGACAACATCAATTGTAGGAATTAATTCCCATGAATCTTGTGATTCCTCGTATATGGCAAGAACATACTGTCTCGGTCTTGCAAAAGCACTCTGGCTTCCTTTATTGATCCGAATATTAAAACCGTGGATAGATTCGTTCGATCTCATCTGATATATACAATCTAACGAATAACGATAATTTTTATTTGAATCTGTAGGGTTTTCAGGGAGTTCTGTAAGCCCAAAATCGGCCATGGCAGTTTTAACTGATATATTAAGGGAAATTCTTTCTGAAGCGTTAATTTCAAGTTCTACTTGTTGGTTCCTAATATGGTCATCGTAGTTTACTCGTAATTCCATTGACGAATTTGTTGAAATACTAAAAACAAGACTATTATTAAATATATATGTAGCGTTCTCGTGAGCACTTAAGAAGTCGTGTCTTTCAAAACCATTTACAGTTTCAATTTTTGCTTGTCCTGATGGAACTATGTAATTCAATCCAAATAACAACGAAGAAACAAACAATAATCCAATTATTTTAATTTTATGATTTTTCATTTTATTTTCATGCAATACTATAATAATAAAAAAAAAAGTAATAATTTTGTTTTCGATCCTTCATCTCTTTTTCTTGTATGCAACAAATCCTATTGCAGCAATGACGCCCATTATGACTGCAGCACCAGTAATAATATATGGTAGTAGGCTAGTGGATTCAGGTATCAAAACCGTCCATGTGGAGAAATGAGTCGTTGAGGCTACTAAAAATCCATCTTGTATGTGTGTAGGTACCGTTGCCCATTCTCCAGTACTATTGTCATGATACGCCCAGGAACCTTCTCGATTTTGAGCAGTGACTCGAATTTTTAACCTTGCTTGAGAAAAACTCCCATTACATTCCAAAGAGATACAAAATCCTTCTTGATATACATATCTATTTCTATTTCTTGCCGTATAAGCGTTTCCTTTGATCAGACCTAACTCTGCCTCTTCTTCATTGCATGTCATGTTAATTTCAAGCTTTTCTCCGGTTTCGATTTCAAGTTCGAAATACTTGGTTCCTATTTGCAATGCATTACAATAAATGTTTACTTCGCAATCCTGGGAGCAATTTATGGTTAGTCGTGTTTGGTACCTAAACCTATATGTTGTTTTATTATGTGCCTCAAGTTTTGTTTGAATAGTATCGCCATTTTGGATATCAACCACGCCAGGCTCAACTTCTGCTGCTACAAGGCTTAAGTTCGAAAGAAATACAAGAGAGAGCATAAAAAAGGCCCCAAGGAATGCAATTTTGCCATGTTTCACTTTCTTCATCTTTATACTTTTTAAATATATTATCTTATGAAGAAATTATCAATTGAGCATTTAAAGAATTGAGGAATAAAATTTCCCAATCGCAGGAAATAATCTCTAATGATAAGAGACGAATTTTAAATTATTGAAATCTTTTTACATACTTCTTAAGAACTTGATGATTAGAAAATATTATTAAACATGATCACCATATTATTTTTATTTACAATTCGAATTTCAAAATACATTTAGTATACACAACCAAAAATGTGATAGGAATTGAGTCTTAAAGAACTTACGAAGAATGTATTTACCCGTTATGGGTTTACCGAAGACGATATTAACATTTATTTAGTTTATCTAAGAGTACCTAGGGCCACGATGAGCGAAGTCTATATGACATTAGAAGAAAGCCACGCATACGAGTACGAGAAAATTGAAGGGATTACAACTTCTTTAGTTGAAAAGGGTTTTCTCAAGAGAATAGAGGGGATCGTACCTCGATTTATTCCGCTTGAACCATATTTTGAATTATTTACGAAGGAATCCGAATTATTTAGAGGCGAAATAAGTAAAATTAAAGACGCAATCCTTGCGGATCAATCAAGTCGATTTGAAAAGTTGGAATCGATCCAAGATAAAAGCTTGACCGAAGTCGACACTACCGTAAAGAAACAAATTAACGACTTCTTTCAAGATTCTGATTCTAAGAACGCGAATAAAAAGGATAGAATAGATAAATCAACGGAGAGACTTACAACTACACTAAAAACATTGGAATCCGAGCTTCAAGGAACAATCGAAAAAGATTTTAACGAACTAAAGACAGACATTGACGAGTTAGACACGGCTTTAACGGTTATTAAAGACGCACAAAACACTCAATCAAAAACATTAGAAGCAAATACTCACAAAATACACGATTCGCTCAATACTGAACTCAAAAATATTTCAGAAGCATTCGTATCAGACAATGAAATTGCAATAAATGGAACAAAAGATAATTTAAACACCTTGATTAATGATTTATTGTCCGATTTCGGAAAAAGGGTTAGCGATTTAGATAGCGAACTGAAGAAAGATTTGGACGAACATGTTGAGAGGCATAAAGACACGGCAAACGATCTCAAGCCTCGAATGGAGCAAATATTAGAAAAATATTTAGAACGAATGAATAAAGTTACTGAGGATTTGAAAGAAAGAATTTCTCGTCTACTCGATGAGCAAAAAATTCATGTGAAAAGCACTAGCGACTCGCTTCAAACGAATTTAAAGTCACTAGTCGAGGATAGACATAGAACACTTGCAGAACAATGTACCTCGTTTAAAAGCAACTCCAAAACGCTTGTAAACAACTTAATTGAGCAAGCTAACAGGTTTTCAGACTTTTCCGAAGATATGGCTAAGAAAGGGTTTTTCTGGGTAGGAAAAAAGAAAAAATATAAAGCAAGACACGAGATCACGATTAGAGACATCATCCAAATAGTAGAGTCACTACGACCAAACTTCAACAACATTACAGACGATTATGTAGAAGAGACAAGATCGACTACAGAACAGATAAAAGCAGATGTTACTGATGTAATGACAAAAGAAAATAATGCGCTTGCTAATGAAACTAACGAACTCAATAAAAAAGCGCAGGAAACTATAGACGCTCAACTTTCGAGCCTGGCTACGGATTTAGCGTCGGAAGTTGATACCACCCTTCAAAGTGGTGTGAAAGATTGCTCGGATACTACGATAAAATTGAAGGATTCGTTAGAAAAATCCTTGAAAACCCATCATACACAGTATAAAAGCGCTATTAATGGCCATAAGGACGACACCCTAAGACACTATTCTGAGTTTGACAATGTTATAAAAAATAAGAATGGTAATTGGGTACGAAATGTTGATCAGAAATTTACTCAATCAAAGAGAGGCATTTCCACAGAAATCGAAGGCCAGATTAATAAATTAAATGAATATAAGGCCAAGCATGAAAAATTAATCAACGACAGGCAAGCTAAAATTCGCTCTGATTTTGATGGTTCCAAACAAAATACATCGCAAAAGATTGATTCAGAGATTTCCTTGTGGAATAACGAATCTGCTGATATGAACACCAACCTTTCGAACATGCTTGAAGATCACAAGTCTAAATACGAAACAAACGCCCTTACATTACAAGAAAGTTTATCCAATACAACAAGGGATACAATCCAAAATGTAAAGGATGCGATTGCAGATTTTACATTACAGTTTATGAACTCCATCGACGATGCGAACGAAATCGCAGAAGAAAACGAAAGCAAACTTACGGACATTCATCAAGCATCGAGTAATATACCTGAATACGCCCAAATTACCACTTGGCCAATTGTAGGAAGGGATGCCCTGCTTAATTGCATAAAAGACGCTATTTATCGTGTGAAATCTTCAATTATTATCGTAATGCCTATTGTAGAACCAGATATCTTGCAAGTTATATCTCAATACGCTTATCAAAAGAAAGCAGTACGATTTCTGGTCACATCACACTGGGACATACAAGCTTATGGAGATATCATAAATAAAATGAAAGTCTTAGGAAACATCCAAT
>JBHLMB010000491.1:0-3260 GCA_048938565.1 Promethearchaeota archaeon
GTCTACAACCTTCATTTATCATGATTGCAAGAATAGCATTAATATCTAAGAGATTTGCTTTTTTAAAATTTTCTGGTTTTTTTATTCTACCATTTGACCAATCATAGAATCCTTTTCCAGACTTTTTACCTAATTTTCCTTCCTTGACTAATAATGTTAATGTTTCACCTGGAGCAAAATCAGGTGAAAGATTTTTTTTTAAATGTGTCATTACATTATAGACTGTATCTAAACCAACTATATCTAAAATAAAACATATTCCCCTGGGAGCTAATTCAATTATATCAGCATCAATTTGCTTGAATGGAATTCCTCTTTTTAGAGCAATATCTAAGATCCAATTAAAATAAATTAGAGAAGAAGTTATAATTCTATTTGCAATAAATCCTGGGGATTCTTTTTCAAGGGGAATGATAACTCTATTACCTTTTAGACAATATAGATTATTAGCAACTTCAGTAGCAATTTTCATTGTATTATCAGAAGTTTTTGATCCTTTAGTAATTTCTACTAACTTTAGATTAAGAGGAATGAAAAAATGCATGCCGATAACATTTTCTGGTCTTCCTGAAGCATTAGCTAATTTTGTAATACTCATGGTTGATGTATTTGAAGCTAATATAGCATGTTCGGGAGCATATTTATTTATTTTTTTAAAAAGTTTTTGTTTAAGTTCAATTTTTTCAGGTATGGCTTCAATTATAAAATCTGAATTATTAACAGCTTTTTTTAAATGTACTTCTTTTACTAGTTTTTCCATTAAATCTTTAGATGATACCTCTTTATTTAAAATTCCACAAGATTCCAACTTCTTTAATCCAAAATTTTCATCATTTTCGATTTGATCTACAGCTTTATTGATCAAATCCATATTGATATCGTTAATTATAATTTTTTCAAAATTTCCCATTAGTGCAGATTGCACTATTGAATGACCTTGAACTCCTGCTCCAATTACAGTTAGACTTTTAACGGAGTTGCTAATTGACATTTTTTCTTATCTCCTTCACAAGTATAAAATATTTCCTAATTATAATATCAGTTCGAGGAATGTTTTATTTCCAATTTTATATTTTTCTTTTAGAATGTTATTACGAACCTTCAATAATTGAATTGCATTATTTGGACAAACCTGAGCACAAATACCACATCCAATACAAAATTCTTCTTTTAAGAACATATATTCATCTGATTTATCAAAATTTTTTGGCCATTTGTGATAAATAGCACCCATTTGACATTTTTTAAGACACATATCACATTTAGTACATAGCTTATGATTCCATTGTGGAATAAAATTACTCTTGAAAGTTGCCGTGTGTTTATGTTCTCTAGCTTGAATGAGAGCACCGCAATGGCAACTGCAACAATTACAGATATATAAGGAGGATTCTTTACTTGTATCTGCAACACAGCTATGAATAAGGCCAGCATTTTCTGTTTTTTTGAGGAACTCTATTGCTTGTTCCTTATTTAATTTAGGAGCACCTGCCTTAATCGCCATTTCAGCAACAGATCCAGTAAGAAAGCAACCTAATTCAGGAGGAGCACATGAGCATGGTTCTCCAGAATATTGGCCTATTAATCGACATTGACAGGGAATTACAGAAAAAATCTCATTTTTTTCAATTAATTCCTCAACACATTCATGAGATAAAATCTGTTGTTGAATATCATATTCTTGATTTACTTCTATTAACTTTTCTCTTGCATCAAGCGGTAGTCTTGTTCTGAATATCTTAAAATTCTCATTGTGATAAAATGAAGGATAAAAATTTTTAAAAAGAAAACGATAAATTTCAGCTACTTTTACTATATTCTCTTTAGTGTCTCTTTGTCGAATAAAATATTGTTCAAAAATACCTGGTAATACAGGTAATAAACTATATCTTGTACCTTTACGAGAAATTACTCCTTTCCTTAGTGAATTTCTTAAAACTTCTTTGATTTCCTCTTTTGTCTTGTTTGTCTTTTCTGCCAATTCTTTTAAAGAATTGACTTGATCCGCTGGTTTAAAATGGCTAAGAATCTCAATTTCTTCCTGATTCCACAAAATCTTCATCAATTCATAGATTTTTCCATGCTTTGGAGCATATAATTGTCCTAATGTTAGTTTTTTCCTTACTTGTTCATAATAATCGGTATTATTCACTTTAAAATCATCTCTTTTCTATTTTGATATTAATTCATATCTTTAAAATGACTTAAAATCCTTTTTATACCTTGATTTGAGGTTCTCAAGCGGTTATAGTCACATAACCCAGTAATGTTATAAAAAATCACATTTCTCAACCCCACCTCAACATATTTTTCAAGTTTTTCAATTATTTCATCTACACTACCATGCATGATGTGATCTTCGCACAATTCAGGTGGAATTTTCTCCAATGCTGATAAAAGCGTAATTCGATCGTATTTGGAGGGAATATAATCAATCATACCATAGAAATCATTTCCTAGAGGATGAGTTGTTCCAAATTTCTCAAAATATGAATTATCTGTAATCAATGTTATGTTCTTAGCCACTATACTATTACACATTTTATGACACTCATTATGATCCTCATCTATTATTACATTTACCCAAAATCCAGGTGTGAATTTTTCTGGATCTCTTCCAGATTTTAACAGTGAATTTTTGATGATGGTTAATTTCTCCTTATATGTTTTAACATCTATATTTGAGGGAAGCCATCCATCTGCATATTTTCCTGTTAATTCAAGCATCATTGGACCATGCGCTGCGATATAAATTGGAGGATATCTATTTTTTTTGTAAGGCTTTAAACCAAGAACCGCATCCTTTAATTTCCAAAACTGACCATTAAAATTAACTTTACCTTCACTTTCCCATAGCAATTTAATTATTTTTAATGCTTCTTCTAATCTACTCACAGGTTTATCCATTTTTATTCCATAAGGAAGGACGTTTTCTCCTCCTCCTGTACTGATACCAAGGATCGTCCTTCCTCTTGAAATGTGGTCCTGAGATAATATAATTTGGGCAATTAATGCAGGGTTTCTTTTATATATATCAACAACTCCCGTTCCAATCTTAATCCTTTTTGTCTGCCAACTCGCGATGGCCATCACTGAAAAGGCATCATACAATTGATGAGGATTATCCAATAATCCGGCTATTTTAAATATATCTGGAGTCCATAAAGCATCTGGAACCCAATTCATTAAATGATCAGCAAACCAGAGTGAATCATAACCTATTTCTTCTAATTTTTTTATCGATTTTATACCGCGTTCAA
>JBHLMB010000022.1:0-13130 GCA_048938565.1 Promethearchaeota archaeon
TTTCGTTCGTAAATATTATTGATTTCGTTTTTTTGTATTTCGATGTCCTCCTCTTTCTCACTTGTAAAATATGTATTCACGAAAAAAAGGTCTTTCATCCAATCGGGCTTATCTTGTGTTCCGAGGAGAATGTCTTCGGGGATGCCTGTTTTAGTCAATTCAGGCAATAAGTTTAAGTATGTTTTAGGGTCCTTCGTCAATCCGAACGCAAAATCTCGGAATTTAGGAGTTGGAAAGAGTTGTATGGAAAGTTTAGTAACGATGCCCATTGTTCCAAATGAGCTAAGAAATAAACCTATAAGGTCTGGAATCGGGCCTCGAGCAAACCAATAATTAGAAACAGCCGCCGAGCCAAATTTTGCGATTTCACCAGAAGGCAAAACGACTTCTAAACCGTTAATTAAAGTCCCGTGATCGCCGTGTCTTTGAGAAACATAACCTGAACCGTGAATCAAAGCGTTCCCTGCAATTGTCACGGAAGGAGGTGCATCAGGAACAGGGGGTTGCAAACTAGAATGATGGTTTTTTAGATAAGATAATAATTGTCCAGATGTGACTCCAGGTTCAATGAGCGCATATCGACTTGATTCATTAATTTCTATGATTTTATCCATCCTTTTCATATCTAAAACGATACCACCTCGCGTTGGAATCGTTAATCCACTCAATGTTAACACCCCGCCCATCGGAGTAACAGGAATTTTTACTTTATTTGCGAGCTTTATTATTTCCTGCACTTCTAAAGCATTCTTTGGCATTACAATAAAATCTACGGATCTAGGTACGGATGCACCAGGATCCTGTGAGTATATATATAATTCTTCTTCTCGATTAGACACGAAATCCTTTCCAACGATATTCTCTAACTCGTTTAATATATTTTCAAACACTTTTTCTCTACCTTTGAACATAAAAATATTAATATTCTAAATTTTCACCTAAAGCGAGCCTCGCCAAATCACTCAAGAAATAAGCTTTTATTCCTTTTGCAATAACTTTTTTTTCAAGGGTTTCTTTACAAGCGGGACAGTTGAAAATACACGCTTCTGCTCCGTTTTCAACCATATCGTTAATATTTTTTTCTTGTGTGGGTTTTATTAATTCTTTTTTACCTTTAAACGAAAACGATGCGGCGCAACATAAAGCATTTTCTTTATCATATGTCCTCCTTACTCTTTCAACACCTATTAATTCTAATGCTTTTTCTAGCCATCCATCTGTTTCTGGAACATACCTATTTGAACAACCTCGTTGGTAGGCAACTTTAATATTTAATTTCTTGATTTCAGATTCGTGTTGTTTTAAGTAGTTGTAAACATATTCATAAATATGTACGGGCTTGAAAGGCACTTCTAAGTTATTTCTTTGACAATAAGAAGTATATAATCCGTAGCATTCGTCGTGCCAGCATATCACTTCAGTATCCTTTCTAACACCTATTTCTTTGAAGTGATTTAAAACCTTAGGAACTCTTTCCTTAATGACGGATGGTCGTGCAATATGTTGGTATACTAAGTTGCAAAAGTAATGCAAACCACCAAGGGACTGAAGGTTATCAAACATTTGACCTCTCATTTCCCTTGAATTGATTTTAGGAAAAGCGCACTTGTTCAATATTGGTTTGCTAGGATCTATTTTCCTTGCTTCAAATGTACCCTTCGCTTTATACATGCCAATCATATTATCTACTATGGCAGGATTTATATTCCAAGGATTATATTTCTCTTGGAGCTCGTTTATTAAATCAAACGGATGGGAATTATTAGGACAATATTCATCACAACCAAAACAGGCAATACATTCCTTTAATATCTTACTATCTTTTTCTTCCTTGATTAATTTTGCAATTTCTATTCTTGCTTCGTCAATATCGTTGAAATCAATCCATTGACAGCTCATAAGGCAATTAATACTTTCACAAGAATCACAAAATGACTTATTAAACATTTTTTTCACTTTTTTTTTGAATAAATATTTGTTTTTTATATTAAACCTAATACACTTTCTTTTTTAGATTCGATTATTTATTTTCCAATTGGACAATAATTTCTTATCAGGAAAAAAAGCTATGTTGTTTTTTTACTTTAAGATAATTTTAAATAATAATTTTTTGAATTATAATTCGTTAATTAAAATCTTAACCAAAAACAAAATAAAAGCGATATTTATGGTAAATTGTGGAATGTGTAACAAACAAAAGGGGCTTGTTCCTGCTGTAATTAATAAATGGCATCAATGTAGGAATTGTAGTGCAGTATATTGTGATTCGTGCGGTAAAAATCGATTAAAATCTGCAGGATTTATGTCACCAGAGAGGATTTGCCCTAAGTGCGGTGGAAAGACGCGTTTAATTAGTTAATCTTCAATAAATCATAGTTTAAATAATAATAAATGATTTTTTTGCTTTATTCCTTATTTTATTTCCTTAAGTTGTAGGAATTTATATATTTCATTTATATTGACAATAAATTAAATTGTACTTAAGAATATTCGGCTAATTATTGAACTTTTTCAAGTACTTATTTTAGATCATTAATATTGTATTGAATTTCAAAGTGAGAATTAAAAATATTGGGCCATATTTCTTGTTATAATTAATAAGTCGTTTAATTCTCATTCTTTAAGTAATTTTGGTTTATTTTTCTCAGCTTATATCCGTGTTGAGCCTTTGATGGCGAATTCCCATTAGTCCCGAGAAAAAAGGGAAGAACTTAAATATGTTGGTTGTCATTAGAAAAATAATAAATAAAATGCAGGGGATACATCAGTGGAAAAGATGTCCTAAAATCATTAAGAGCATTTTTTTTAAGGAAGTGGACCATATTATCTCAAAATATTTTATTACTTGATGAAAATAAATACGATGATCAGAGCATTAATGTTGTATGTCCAATTTGCCAGAGAAAAAAGAAGAAAGAAATGTCTTTCTCAACGCCCTTAATGATCTTTAAGCGGATAAAGTAAAAAAAGATATAGGATTAGTGATTAAGACTGGAACGCGAAAAAAAAATCATCACATTGGTAATAGCTGTAATCGGAATGTTTTTATTCATATTTCTATAAAAGGTTTATCATTTGCGATAGAATAAGGAATAAAAATTTCTGGAAAATGAAACACATCCAAATGTTTTATTTCAAGTTGTATCGTATCTTACTTAAGAGTTGAAAATCCTTGAAATATCACCAAAAACTTTTAGGATTAGTTAATTTTATTATTTTACAAATATTTCCGAGCAAGGATGTGATTTTCGAAAAATAAGTCTTGGTCTGATTTAGATATCAGGAAAAAAGTATAACCATAACATATACTTGCATCCTGATGGAACTATTACCAGGAGGGATAAATCACATTCGAAACCTATTAATGGACATGATGACCCTTCTAAATGAGAACTAGAGCGCCTTCTAGAAGAAAATCCCGAAGTATTAATTATCGGAATGGGTCAATATGGTCTTTTACCCATTGACCAAGATACGATGCGATGGTTGGAATCTACAATAAAAGAGAGAAATATTCAACTATTGCGGGTAAAAACTTCGCTTGTTCTAGATAAGACAACACCTTTTCTTAAGGAAGAAAAAAATTTCAGGAATTTATCACGTAACTTACTAGAAGAGGCTTACTGATTGAAAAACAATAAAATTTTATTCAAGATTATCATAACGATAAGTATCAGGAAAATTTAAGACAAAATCGTGTCCAAAGGCCAGCGAGGGCGTTAAAGCACCTATGGGTCTTAATTCTATTACTTTTTCTACGCATAATATGCCACTTTTAGCTGTAAAGCGATATGGTTCAATGGTCTGGAGCCAAGCCTCTTCATATTTCCCGACTTCGTTCGTTGCACGAACCCAAATATGAGATTTTCCTTCTTGTCTTGCTTTTTCATCAGGACCATATACTTGCTTCTCAACCCTTTCAAATATTTTATTTAATTTGGATTTATCAGCACTAGGTTCAAATGCTCCGCTAGCCTTTAAAAGCGAGGCAATTCTCTTCGAATAAGGCGCGTAAGTCGTTATATTTGGAATATTAGTCGTCTTGTATGCCGTAGATAGATCGCCCCACCTGACGGGTACAACATAACGCTCAACATCGTAGAATCGAACCTTTTTTCGTAAAGTATCTGGAGCGTAAGAAACAAGTAAGGAGTTTCTGCGGAACAAATCTCCTAATGGAAGAGTTTGAAGCATTGTTTTAAATGTACCCCTACTCACATCATTCATACCAGCTATTCCTATATCCAAATTTGTTGCATCAGGTAATTTTTTACCGATATAGCTTGCCATACAATCAGTAGGAACAACATCAAAGCCAACTCCAGATATAATTGCAATTGATTTTTCTTTCGCTTCACGATCGTATTTAAAATTTTGTTCAAATACAGATATTTCGCCTGTGATGTCGAGGTAATTCGTGCTAGTTGCAAGACACGCCTCAACGAGAGGTTTACTCGTACTAGTAAAAGGGCCCGCAGCGTTTAATAACACTTCACATCGATCAAGAGCACTTAATATTACTTTTTCGTCGTTAAGATCAAAAGCAATATATTCGAGATCAAGTTTTTTTGCTAAATTCGAGAGTTTTTTTTCATTCCGACCTGCTAATATGGGCTTATTTCCCCGTAATATTGCTTCTTTCGCTAATAAATTACCCGTATAACCATAAACTCCATATATCATCCACATAATTGTATAAGGAAAATGCTTGGTGTATTATATGTATTATTGCTGTATTAAAAAAGAAAAAAAAGAAAAGATTTATTTCACAACTTCAAAATAAATATACCATTGCTCTTCGTCTTCCAAATATTCAGTTCCAAGGTGTTTATGCTTTGTTTTTGCTAAATCCCTAGGGACAGACTCGCTTGCGGGCTTGTAATCCGTGATGACCTTTAGGACTTGTCCTGGTCTCATCGTTCTTAGCTGTTTTTTGGTTTTTAGAGCGGGTACTGGACAGACCAATCCGCACACATTTAATTCCATGTCAGATTTCATTTTTTCCAACCTCAGTTTTTTTATTCACACATTATACTAAATATTGGTTCTTCCATATTAGAATCAATTTTCATATCTAATTTATGCTGTTGGACCAATTTTAAAGCTTCGTATCTCACTTTCTTGGGTTCCATATCAAGATTTTTTGATATTGCAGAGATCGTCATCGGACCTTCAAGAGTCACATAATTAAGTACTTTCTGGCGTGGTGTTTTTTTAAAGGCAATAAGCTCTCGTTTTGCTTTAATATTAATGGAGTTTTCGAGTTCTTTTTCGTTAATTGTTCCTTGTTCAAATAATCCTTTCTTGAGCGCATTTTCAACAATTTGTTTTCCCCGATCAGTCCAAGCAACTACAGTCGTATAACCTCTTTCTGAACCAACCTCTCCTGCTGTAATGTCCGAGTAAATTGCAGGAAAGTCTTGACAATGGGCGCAGAATTGATTGCAGCTCAAGCATCGTCTTGCTTCCTTCAAGGCCATATCTTCGTTAAACATTGAATCTATTTCCTTTTCAAAACTCCATATCTTCTCTTCCTTATCAAGGCAAGCTTTCAAAGAATAATCCTTTGGGGGCTTTTTAGGTCCAGCAAAGAACATTTTTCCTTGCCGATATCTTCCTTTAGCAAGGTCTTCTCCCTTGAGATACCTATCAATTGAAATTGCCGCCTCTTTTCCATGAGCAATCGCAGCGATCGCAACAGCTTTAGAATCTTTTACAATATCTCCTCCAGCAAAAACTCCAGGTATATTTGTTTCAAAAGTAATATCGTTAATACTGATCTTATTTCTTTCTATTTCAAGAGTGTTGTCAGCTGCGGCGTTAATTAGATCGAAATCGACTGCTTGTCCTACAGCGATTACGATACTATTAACGGGGATCTCAAAGTCTGAACCTTTTTTTTTATTCAATGCCTTCCTTCCAGTATTATCAGGTTCTCCCCTTTGAATCATATAACAATTTAAAACTAGTTTATTGTCTTTCCCTTGGGAGATTTTAGATGTACTTGTTGTAAAATGATACTTCATAAACTCGTATTCGTTTTCAGGGATGTCTCTAAGCACGAGTTCTAAGTCTTTTTCAGAAGCAATGTCTACCAGATGGATCTTTTCAGCACCAAGGCGTAGAGCTGTTTGTGCAACATCAACCGCAACTGGTCCTCCACCAATAATACCAATAGTTTTTCCCTTGAACTCGTCCGTGTTCTCGCAATATCTATATTTTCGATCTATAAGAAATTCTATGGCAACATAGACATTTGGAAGGTTTTCTCCTTCTAAATGCAGGGTTCTTGGTTTATATTGGCCAGTTGCGATGAATATCGCTTCGAATCCGTCTTTTTTCAGGTCTTCAATCGTCATATCTGGACCTAACGCCTTGTTCAAAACAATTTCGACTCCTGCAGCTTTAATACTCTCTATATCGTAATCTAGAATGTAATTAGGTAATCTGAACTGTGGAACCCCAAATCGAAGCATTCCGCCTGTTTGATTAGTTTTTTCGAAGATCGTAGAAGCATATCCTTGTTTTGCCAAGTAATATGCCGCAGTAAGTCCTGCAGGACCAGAACCAATTATAGCTACCTTTTTTCCAGTAGGTTTTTTAATTATTTTTCTTTTTTCCCCTTTCTCGATTTCCCATTCCGTGACAAATTTCTTTAATTCTCTTATTGCTACGGGGTGATCGATCCCTATAAATGTACAGGCGTGTTCACATTCATTCGTACATATCCTCCCGCATATAGAGGGTAATGGATTATTTTCTCTGATTAAGTCTACAGCTTGTTGATATTTTCCGTCTCGAATATTCGCAATATATCCTTGGGCGTTGACACCTGAAGGACAACCATTACAACAAGGCGAACAAACGAGACCTCTATCTGTCATTTCCGTTCGAATGCTCGAATTGCAGAATAATCCTAATTTTAATATGTCTCTTTTCATTTTTTCTTCAATTTCAGCAGCACCACGTATTTCACACGCAACGCCTACAATACCAAGGGGATCATGTGTCTCTCCCGTGAGTTCAATAAGTTTTTCAAGAACACCTGATCTACCGTACACAACCCCTGCATTATCGATAACCTCTTCTGGATCAGAGATTTTATCTGGAATGGGGATGTCATTTTCATTCTTAACCATTGCTATCTTAGAAACTTTCCCTACTTCTAATAAATTCTTTGTAATTGTAGTAATAAATCCACCATTAGCGGCTTTTTTCAAAATTTCAGGATCTTTACTTCGAAGCGAATAAACTGCTTTGGGTTTTTGCCGCTCGAATTCCTTCTGAATTACTTGGGGACATCCTTCATAACACCTACCACAATCTATTCCTTGCCGTTCTAGTATGCAATAATCCTTTAATTCAGGCTTTAAGTTATCCATTACGATGTGCTTGCAAGTACCTGCGCATTTTCCACATCCTTGACATAAGCCAACATCAATGATTTCCTTTTTTAATAATTCGAAACTCATATTGGTTCCTCCTTGATTTTAATTTCTTTAATAATTCCGCGTGAATCTATTTCAAATTCAACTATTCCGTTTTTATATTTACCTTCTTGTATTTCAAACGGTTGCATTTTATATTCCGTGAAATCATCTGAATCTTTGATTGGCGTTTTAAATCCTCCAAAAAATACATTTGAAAGGTTCATATTGCCAGCTATTAGCCTAATACTATCTGTTGTTTCCTTATATTTCTTTTCGTCCTTATTTTTTATTGAAGTTTTGAGTTCATCTTCTAAGTTTAGAAGTTTATTTCTATAACTTTTAGTTTTTTCCGAGATCTCCAAGCCAACACCTTTTTCATATGCTTCAATCAAGCTTAAAGTTAACGATATTGAATTTTCCCCTCCTAACAAACCAGAGATTAGAGGTAATTCCTCGATTAACCTACCCTTAAATATATCTTCTAAAATATTCCCATTCGAAGGAATTTTTCCTTTCGGCAGTCCTGAAGTAGGAAGCGTGAACCTAAAGAAATTTCCAACCACATCAGGTAAGCTTTCGGTTACATCGTCATCTTCATCAGCTAGCTTATCTGTCGCACCGTATTTTGAGGCTTCTGTTGCTACGTCAATGTTACCCATTAGCGTTCCAAACATTCCAAGCATTCTTATTCCTGAGCGTGCTTGAATTGGTTTACAGCCCCTACATTGAGTTCCGTGATCGACGCAGCGTTCCTTACATTCCAATGCTATATATCCATTACATAAAAATCCTAGATCATTGAAGCAAGTCTCTTCGTCTTCCAGAGGATCGATTTGCCTTTTTACCTCGTCTAAATACTCACAAGTAGATTTTCGCTCACAAACCTTACATAATGCTTGTAGTTTAGGTTTTTCTTCCTCGAAAATTTCTGAAGTAAGTTCTTCTATTTCAGCCAAACAACCGTTGATTCTTTTAGATTCCCTAATTAATTTTGTTATGGGTGTGATATTGTGTCCTTTTTGATTTGAAAGTCCAAAAACACCGCCAGTAGTCGTACAATCGCCATATGCAATTATCTTTATAGCATTATTACTAATCTTAGTTATGATTTCCTTGTCTTTAGGTAATAAGTAGCCACTTAATATAGCTATATCCAATTTCTCTTCCTTCCAATCTTTTGGATTTTGTATGAAATCAATTTTTAATTTAGAATTGCTTTTCAGTAGAAGGGTTTCATTGAAACATTTATTGCATCCGTGAAATTGAAACGCTTTAACATTCATTTTCAAACATTCCTCCATCGCTTATTGCAGTACATAATCTTTCTACGATATCTTCAAAATCTCCAACGGCAGTTTCTCCTTCTGCTGCTCTTGATGTGTATTGATTGATAATTTGGTTGCTGTATCCCAATTCCTTGAAAAGTTTTTTCATAATTTTAATTCTATGCATCGAAAGAATGTTTCCATTGAAAAAATGACAAGCTCCTAAACAACATCCAATACACGCAACAGCATCAGCACCGTTATTTAAAGCGTCCATTATTTGAATGGGGCCTATTTGTCCAGTACATTGTACACGCACGATTCTCACGGCAGGATCGTAATCCATCCTTCCTACGCCTGCCGTATTTGCCGAACCTTGACCGCATTCATTGCACATAAACACAACGATGTTTTCATAACCCTCACATTTTTCTAATCCACACTCATTCATTACAAACAACACCTCCTCCGGATATTGGAATAATTTCGTCTAATAATTGGTCATCGCTGAAATTCAGCAACTGAATAGCGCCAACGGGGCACGCGGGCATGCACATTCCGCAGGATCTACAGGCTACTTCGTTAACAACTGGTCTTCCATCGTCATTCCACCTTATAGCGGCGGGATTACACGATGTAATGCATAATCCACAATCCACACAAGTGTCATAATCAATATAAGGGACAAGCATCTCCTTTTCTATGTACCCCTTGACTAAAGGTTGAGCCGCTAAGGCTGCTGCGTTTCCTGCGTGAGCCACTGTTTCAGAAATATCTTTTGGACCCTGAATGGTTCCAGCAAGGTATATTCCTCCCTTGCTGCTTGCAGTTGGATTCATCTTTATGTGAAATTCCTTGAAGAATCCTTCTTTTGATCGTAATATTTTAAGTTTAGAACCCAACGGTCCTATTCCTTGTGGTGGTACCATTGCTGCAGATAATACAATTAGATCTGCTTTTAATTTCAATGGTATCTGAGATAGTGTATCCTCAACAATCACATTTAGTTCACCTGAAATAGGATCTTTTAAAATCTCCGAAGGTCGGCCTCTTATGAATCGCACACCTTTTTCTTGGGCACTCATATAATATTCTTCAAAATTAAGTCCGGGAGTCCTCATATCAATATAACAAATGGTTACATCAGCATCAGGATACATGTCTTTTACTAAACCCGCGTTTTTAGTAGCAAACTTACAGCAAACGCCTGTACAATATTTATTTCCTACTTGTTCGTTTCTACTTCCTACGCATTGTATCATTACTACCTTTTTTGGAATTTTTCCATCTGAAGGTCTCATAACTTCGCTTCCCGTCATCGAAGTAGGTCCAAGCATTCTTTCTAATTGTAATTGCGTTATGATATCTTCATATCCCTCTTGACCATAATGATATGCCTCGATTTCAGTAGGATCGTATTCTTCATACCCGACGGCAACGACAATTGAACCAACCTTGAAGGATTTAGTTTCTGGTTTTTGAGAAAAGTCAATTGCCTGAACTGGACAGATATTAATACATGTATTACATTCTATGCAGTCTTTTTTCGATCGAACAAAAGTAGCCGGGATTGCCTGGGGATAAGCCTTGTATATTGCAGCTCGCGTTGACATTCCCTTATCCCATTCCGAAGGAACCTCAACAGGGCAGTTCGTTGAGCATTCTCCGCATGAAGTACAATTATCTTTTACATATCTTGGTTTAATTTCAATTTCAATCTCAAAATTTCCCATCGTACCCTCAATGCTTTTAATTTGAGAGTTAGTATATAATTCTATTAATGGGTGATTGGCAACGCCATTTGTAAGTGGTGATATGCTACATTGAGGACATTCGTTTGTTGGAAATGTCTTGTTTAACCGTGTCATATGTCCTCCTATTGTTGATTCTCTTTCTACTAAATAAACAGGGATACCTAACTCGGCCATATCATACGCGGCCCTTAATCCTGCTATACCCGCACCTATCACTAAAGCTGCTTTTGTTGTTGGTATTTTCTTTGTCTCGACTTCTTTTAATTTACGAGCCCTGTTCACTCCCGCCTCCACTAATTTCTTTGCTTTATCCGTAGCTTTTTCTTTTTCTTTTTTGTGAACCCAACTGCAGAACTCCCTCACATTTACTTGTTGATGCAAGTGCTTGTTTAAACCCATCTCTTCGATTGTCCTGGCAAAAGTTCTTCCGTGTTGATTTTTTGAACAGGATGCTACCACTGTTCTATTAACACCTTTCTCTCTAATTGCGTCTTTTAACAGTTCAACGCCAGGTTTAGAGCACATAAACATGTAATGTTTGGCCTCGACCACATTAGGTAACTCTTCAGCGTATTCTGCCACATCTGCTACATCAACAGTTCCAGCTATATTATGGCCACAATGGCAGACATAAACTCCTATACGAGGTTCTTCTTCTGTTTTTTTTTCGATCTCCATGCTTATATGTTCTTTTTCCTTTTTATCTATAGCCATTTTTAAGTTGCCTCCTTTTCTGTTGCAATTTCGTGCTTGAATTCGAAATTTTTCCCCATTAATTGATATTGAAGCCCTAAAAGTTCTAAATCCATCCCCAAGCAATATGCTAGAAGTTGTGATAGATGAATCACTGGATAATCATAGGAACAATTCTTGTTCTTGTTAAGATAATCTTGACCAGTTTCGAATTGAAGGTGACAAAACGGACAAATATCCAATATGAAATCGGGTTTAACCTCGTCTATATTTTTCATTTTTTCACTAAAAATAGTCATGCTCGCATTTCCATCATACGCTTTTACACCTCCGCCTGCTCCACAACATGTGAGTTGTTCCTTGAATCTCACTGATTTAACCCCTAAAGCCTCTATAAATTCTTCGATTATTGTTGGGCTTTCAGAACTTTCTATTTCCCGAATTCTCGTAGGCTTGAGAAAGTGACAACCATAATGAACTGCGGCCTTAGCATCAACTTTTCTTATGATGATATCTTCTACGCCCCAAGGACCTAAATCGTAGCCCAATACTTCTGCTATGTGTCGTACTTCAATTGTGCCCTTGTATTCGTAATTTCCTAAGAGTTTTAGCCTTTTATTTACTTGTTTTTTTAAGTTTTCGTTCTCTTTAAGGTTTTTATTAACCTCTTGGAGCGTTCCAAAACATCCATTACACACCGTAAGGATGTTTGCATCCAATTTCTCAGCGATACAAAGATTTCTCGCAGCGTGAACCATCCAATCCACTTTATTAAAAGATCTAAATACTCCTGGAGCGGGACAACAGGCAGCTCTTTCCATGTCCAATAGTTCATATCCAAGTTTCTCCATCACGAATTTAGTTGCTTTTTCAATTTGAGGGTATCTATTTGGCATTATGCAGCCTAAAAAAAACGCAAATGTATTCTCTTTCGCCATTTATTCCTCGTCCTCCTTTTTTTTCTTTTTTTCTGGAACCAAGTGAAACAATTCTTTTTCTATGTTTTTCAAATCGTCATTATTATCTTCCTTATACTTGTAAGCAGTAGGGGGAAGTTCTTCTAAACCTAACTCAATCCTCTGTTTCCGTATGGCATCGTTAATTGGAACGGCGTGTCCAGTGTTTTTTAAAAATCCAACTACAGCTCTGTGATTGGGGCTAATATTTCCTAATTTTGTTGCGTAGTTTCTTAATTCCATTATCACATCTGTTGGACGTACATCTCTAGGACAACGCTCATAACATTGATAACATGTCGTACATAACCAAATATCAGGATCTTCTAAAACGGTAAGATCTCCGAGTACTAACCTTCTAATGATTGATCTCGTTTTTAGGGCTGTCCATCTTCCACTTTCACAACTAGCCGTACAAGTCCCACATTGAATGCACGACCAAATATTCGTTTTTCTTTCAATATCCTTAAAGTATTGAGGATCGAAATCAGAATCGGTCTTGTATTTTCTCTCTTTATTTTCAATTTCAGATATTCTTACCAACTCCTCATTTTAGTTTTAAAAAAATAAAAAAATTATAATGATACGATCCTACCGCCCTCGCTCATTTCCAGAAACGAAGCGGCACCAACAGGTTCTTCAACGAAGTCGTATAATTGCTCTCTTTTGATACCCATGAGATCCATCGTCATTTGACAAGGATATAATTTCATATTGCCGTTATCAATTGCTTCTTTAATCATTCCCCATGGATCTTCAATACCAAACTTTTTCAACTTCTTCTTGAACATTTTTGCCGCCATTCCCTTCATGGGAAACGGCATCCCTGCTACTTTCGGCTTGAATTTCTTCTTTAATTGAAATAAGCCCCAAAAAGTAAAGAAAAAATTCATCTTCACGTCCATTGCATCGCCTGTAGTGCCTAGGATTAACATCATTGCAAACTTTTCAAAAGATTTATCCTTTACAATAAAATTTACGGTTTCTACCATTTTTTTTTCACATTTTTTATTTTTTTTATCATTTTTTTTT
>JBHLMB010000492.1:0-3252 GCA_048938565.1 Promethearchaeota archaeon
TCATTAAAAACGAGACATGTATCCAAGCGTGAGGTTTGCTTGCAAGAATTTCCACGCATCATTTGAGTTTTTTTACAAATACAATCGAGTAATACGATAGGACCTTTAAGATTTTGTATTATTACCTTAAAATCGTCGTAATTTCCCACGAAATATTCGGATTCAAGGCTTTTTTCAACGGGAATTGTTCTCATTTGAGAAACTTGCCCAGTAACTAAACTCAAAAGGAATCCAGATTCAATCATATATTCACTTGATAATTTAATATATTCTTGAGAGCGATTGTAATTTTGAGATTCATCTAATCCAACAATCAAGGGCAATAACTTATAATAGTTTTTTCCGGCGATAGCCTTCCACCTGATAATTCCTTTAGTCGTCATGAGTTCTAAAGCTTGAATAATGATCTCTCGTTCAAATCCACATTCAAATAGAGAATCTACTATTTGATCGGTAGAACGATATTTATAATTCAAGGCAAGCACAATTTCCGCTTCTTGTGGATTAAAAAAATATTTTAATAAGCGAATGTCTGAACCTGAAGAAGTAGGAGGAAATTTTACGGGGTGCTCGTTCATGTGTTGCTGCAATCGTCTATAAATTGTAGATTTTTTTTGATCTATTGGAATGTTTCACCTTTTAGAATTTATTATTAGATTTTAATACTTAATTATTTATTAATTATAATAAAATTGAATAACATCCTTTTTAACATCAATAGTGGAGTTCTTTTTTTTATTAAAAATCTTTATGAAACACAATAAAGAAAAAAGAGAAAAGGGAATTATTCCTCGAGGATGTCTTTTAATTCGTCGTAACTGAAATCTAAGTACTTGGCTTTCACGAGCGACTTGCCTAATAGCGTTTTAAAATTTTTCTTACGCTTCTTGTTGAGGAATTTTTTCATTTCGGACAAGTCTGGACTTGCGTTGGTTACCTCGATAAGTTTTGCTTTTTTAGCAGCGTCAACTACTTTTTGTCCAACAGCGGTCCTGATGATTAATAGGGCTTCTGGTTTAGGCGCACCCCATGGAGAAAAGGAAATATCCGAAAACTCTCCAGAGAAGTCAGTACAATACTTGCATCCGGCCATTCCACCAGAAGAGCAGGCGTAGGCAATCTTCAAGGAAGTCTTTTCGGCACCCGTATTAAAGTCGGAAACCAGTATTTTGGCTAAGCCTTGTAAATGGCAAGGATTGGCAATAATTCCAATATTTTTCCTGTATTCCCTATAAGCTTGACCAATACCAGTTATTAACGGCCCCGCGTTATCCATAGTTTTTTGAGGGATCAAGCTTTTAGCGTCCTTTGCGCTAATCACTATCTTAGGAAAGGACACTGATGGTTTGGCTCCATTTGGTTCTCCCAGCACCAAGCATTCGATCACGCCTTCTTGAAACGCAGCTTCAACTAAGGCATATAAAACATCATCTTTTTTTGCTTTAACTTGGATGATATCCTTGTAAACGCCAATGCCTAAATCAACTCTCGTTTCTCCGAATAATTTTTGTTCAATTTCCTTAATGGGAAGAAAACTTCGAGGACATGAATTATAACATAGACCAACTGTTTCAGCACAGTTATCTACGACATATGCCTCTCCCGTTTTCTGATCGAAGTCCATATGGGGGCAAAATGCATTGCATGAACCGCAATGGATACAAAGGCCTGCGTAAATTACCTCATTTTCGAGTTCTTGGCTCGATTTTTCTACTTTCATAATTTTAATTTATTTTTTTTATAATAATGCATTGAAAAATTAATAATACTAAATAAAAGTTAGTGTGAAATTTCACACAATGATTTTAGATAAGTCAAAATGGAATATTCAAAGTGATAAAATTAAAAATTTTTACTGATACAAGCTAATAAGATACATAAATACTTAGAATAGAGATGTCAGTTTACATTCTCTATTTTAGCAAATGACCGCAAGTATCATTCATTTTTTTCGTAATATTATCCCTGTTTTTCCATGCAATCCAAGTATTACCCGATTTTTCAAAATTAAGACCAATATAATTGGATTTTAGTTGTTCTAATATTCTTCGGACATAAGTCCACGATAAGCCTGTTTTTTCAACGACTTCAGCTATTGCAACCGGTCGATTCGTCTCTATTTCATTCAAAAATCTAAGGATTTTTTCAATACCAGTTTTAGGGCGTTCTTTTCCGATTTTTTCGCTCAATATTTAAATCACTCTTTTAAAGCCCCACCAAAATTAGTTCATATTTTATGAATAGATACTTGTTTCTTATCATACAATAAATTGATATTATTGCCTTTAAAATATAAATCTACTTCCAATTTGAAACATATTTCTCCATTTTCATCGTTAGTCAACAAATTCGGCAAAAAAAATTCAGGTAAACGATCCCTTTTAAGTTCCAAGATAGTTGTATTATTTTCTTTCATTATTAGCAATATTTTCCTATAAGCGTTTTCCATTTCTTCAGTAGTAACAACCCGAGAGTATTTACTGGAAATTTCCTTGCAAGCAGACTTTGTATTGAGGAGTACCATTCCCAAACTAGGTTCAGGTTTCGTTAATATGCAGAGGATCGTGTTGTTTTCTGCTTTCGACAATAGCATATTTCCATCCTTAGCTTCGATGAGCACTTGCTTGAGAGTCCCTCGAGCTAATTGTTGTACCGATCTCTCGGCGAATGATTGTACTGCGGCCATCATTGCGCCCAGCAATGCGTCGTCAATCTCGTTCGAAAGCGTGGAAGCTATTGGAAGGCCTTCAGGAGATACAATTGTAGCTCCTTCTATATCTGAATTGCCTTGAACGAGTCTTTTAAGACATTCAATAAGTTCAGTAAGGAGGCCGTTAAACTTCTTATGATCGGAAGGGTATATCATATTAAACAAGTAAAATAATACAGATTTTAATTTTATAGTTTGTTATAAAATTATTTAAATATATATTAAAAATTGGGCTAATATTTAATCAATTTATGTTGTTTAATATATAAAAAAGAAATTAAATCAGAATCTTAAATCGAGGTCATCCATTTACCATTGATGTAGATATTTATTCCATTTCTAAAAATTTTCCAGATTTTAGCATTTCACAAGGTTTTGGATATTGTTGACCCGATTTTTCGGCGAATTCTTCAAGTAATCCTACCCATTTCTCGTATTTATCCTTTCCAGTTTCAAATGGACCAGGCATATCCATTCCTGCGACCATTGTTTCGTCAATGTCCTTATAACTAGTAACTACTCCTTCTTCCAATAGGCGACAT
>JBHLMB010000493.1:0-3219 GCA_048938565.1 Promethearchaeota archaeon
AGGTCCTGAAATTGCTGTTTATTCTGAAAATTCCGATTTAGACGCAATAGAAAACAGCAACATGTTGAAAGACCTCGCTAAAACCATGAGAAAAAGGATTGTTTTTCGGTGGAATGTGGAAAAAAGGAAAGATCCTGCAGAAACCGAGACATATATCAAAAATTTGGTAGGCGACGAAGCGGAAATCTCTGCCATTGAGTTCGATCATACTCGTGGCGAAGTCATCATATCGAGTGGAAAACCAGGATTAGTCATTGGAAAAAAGGGCATAAACCTGAAAGAAATTCGAACTAACACTTTTTGGCAACCAAGAACCATAAGAACACCCCCATTAGAATCAAAAACGATATCGTTAATTCGGCAGATGCTTTCTAAGGAACGTCAAACCCAAAAAGAAATATTAGTTCGAATAGGAAGGAAAATTCATAGACCTGCACTTTACAACGATTTGGAAATAAGAATGACCGCTCTTGGAGGATTTCGCGAAGTTGGAAGGTCGTCCATTCTAATGCAGACTCGAGATAGTAGCGTTCTAATAGATTGTGGTCTTAATATAGGAAATCCCCATGATAGATTCCCATTCTTTGATGTTCCAGAGTTTAGCGTGAGAGATCTCGACGCGGTAATCGTTTCACACGCTCATCTTGACCATTGTGGCCTTGTCCCTTTCTTATATAAGTACGGCTATAGGGGACCAACCTATACAACGCTTCCAACAAGGAATTTGATGACAATGCAACAGCTTGATTTCGTTCAAATTAGTGAAAAGGAAGGTCAACATCCCCCTTATTCCCGAAGGGATGTAAAAACCACAGTACTTCACACGATCCCCCTATCTTGGGGTAAAGTCACGGACATCGCTCCCGATATCAAGTTAACGCTCCATAATAGCGGCCATATCCTTGGATCCTCCATTGTTCACTTGCATTTTGGAAAAGGAGGATATAATTTCGTGTATACGGGAGATTTTAAATATCAAAAAACAAGATTATTAGAAAAAGCTGCTGTTAAATTCCCTCGAGTTGAAAGCTTGCTAATCGAATCGACATATGGTGGTTCTCAAGATCGCATACCAAGCAGGCAAGATTCTGAAAGAGAATTACGTCAAATATTGAACACGACCATAAATCGAGGGGGAAAAGTGTTAATACCCGTTTTAGCTGTAGGAAGAGCGCAAGAGCTCATAATTGTATTAGAAGAATTTATATCAAAAGGCATAATTCCGAATGTTCCCGTCTTTATTGATGGCTTGATTAGTGAGGCAACAGCAATTCATACTGCGAATCCTGACTTTTTAAGCAGTGATTTAAGAGAAAAAATACTTCACCAAGGAAAAAATCCCTTCTTGAGCGATTTCTTTACAACCGTAAGTGCCCAAGAAGAAAGAACAGACATTCTTTCGGGAGGGGCATGTATAATTTTAGCCACAAGTGGAATGTTGATTGGAGGACCTTCAGTACAATACCTTAAAGGAATGGCTCAGGACGATAAAAGCGCATTGATATTCGTCTCATACCAAGTTTCTGGAACGCTTGGAAACAGAATCCAGCGAGGGTTTAAGGAGTTCCAATATGTAGATGCTAAGGGGAGAACACAACTTGTCAAGCTTAACTTAAATGTCTTCACACTAGAAGGATTTAGCGGACATTCGTCTCGTAGTCAGATATCACAATTTTTAAGGAGGATTCAGCCAAGACCTAAGGTTGTAATAACTAATCACGGCGAAGAAAGCAAGTGTGTCAGTCTTTCTACGATGATTCATAAAAAGTTGAAAAAGGCCACGAAGTCTCCAAAAAATAGGGAAACTGTCATATTGAAATAGCACAATTCAAATCCTAAAAATTGGTATTATAGGTCTTAGCATTATTATTTTTGCTTATTATATAATTTTTTCAATCATTTTAAATTATAAGCTAAGTAAAGACTTAGCCAAATTAAAGAATTTTTTTAAATTAGAATTAATTTATTCCATTATTATTAAATGTGGAAATAGATTTGCCTAATAAAAAGGAATTTTTTAATGTCACTCAAAACACGCTTGATTCGGTTTAAAAAAGGTTTCAAGTTATCAGAACATTCAATCACGATCTTTCGTAGGATTGTTCAAATAACTGCTTTTATTCTAATAAATTATATCATCCTTGAATTGATTTTTTCTATAAATTTGCTCTTATTTAACGGACTTTTCAAGATATTACCTGTTTTAGGTTCTCCAAACAATTCTCTCACGGGAGGTGCAGGAATAGTAGAATATATTTATTTTGCGTTTGCTGAAGGAATCATTCCCATATTTTTAATTGGAGTACTGATCTTGATTTTTTTGACATCAAATCGGTTCTTTTGTGGGTGGATTTGTCCTGTTGGCACAATTCAAGACGCTTGCTACGCGATACCATCAAAAAATAAAAAATCTCCAAAGAAAGAAACGCATAATAAACTCCTCAAGATAAAGTTTGTTCCTGTTATTTTGGTATTTTTCATATTAATTCCCTTGTTTATTTCTAATATATATGATCCAGAATTCAATGCAAATTATAGGAAAAGCATCTTGATGTTCGCTCAAAATCCCCTTGGATTCTTTTCATTGTCTGAATTTATTTTTTACACCTTGCCTAATGTCGTTGGAGACGTGTTCGAAGCGGGAGACTTACTTCCCTTGTTCTCAAATTTTGCGTCTTTTATATTATATGTCGTGTTCTTAGCAATCATCATTGGTTCCGTGTGGTATCCTCGATTATATTGCAGGTATTTCTGTCCTTCAGGAGCTATTTTTTCAATTGTAAGTAAATATTCCTTTTTAAAACTTTCGAGAAGCCCGGTGAAGTGCGTTGGACGAAGCGAATGTGGAAAATGCGAAATAGTTTGCCCAAAACAAATAAGAATTCTGGACGAGCCTTTTGAATTTTATTCGGGTAATGGCGAGTGTAATTTTTGTTTAAAATATAAGGAAGTGTGCTCCTATAAAGCTATAAATATAAGATTTGGTTAAAAATAGAAATCTTAAATTAGATCGATTAGTAACAGTTAAAATTAGGTATTTTTTTTAAACTTATCATACACTTCCTTAAAATATTTATCTGACATTCCAGCAATATAATCTTTTACTACAATTGAAAGCTTATTTGCTTTCCTATGAGGTTCTAGATAGGTACTATAATCGGGATCGTCAATATATTCTATATGATCCTTAAAAATGGGGGAACTTAAGTTTTCTTGTTT
>JBHLMB010000494.1:0-3218 GCA_048938565.1 Promethearchaeota archaeon
ACATTGTCGTTTTCTAAATCTATTTCAAGCTTAACATGATACCACCTGTTTGATTCCATCCCATTGTTTATGAAATTAATTATTTGTGTCCCTCCCACTCCATTTCCAGCTTTTATCCTGAAATCGTCGTTTTCAATCTCTACATATGTGACTAAATTTGAATATCCAAATGAAGTTCCTGAAGCTCCAATCGCTATTGCTGAGAATCTTGTATCGTCAGTAGTGGCAATCCAAAATTCGATTGAACCTGTTTCTCCAGACACATAATCATAACATCTCTGTTTTACACCATCTCCATAGTTAGTCAAATTCATTACTTCCTTATGTCCCTCAAAGGAACTTGAAACCATAGGATCAACTGAATAAACGACTCCATCAATCATCGAAATATTTGTACCTACTTCTCCAGTCTCACCATAAAAAGAATAAGTTCCATTATAATGACCATCTTTATCCCAATTCGTGGAATTAAAAGTGTAATAATCGTTATCAACATCGCTAAAATTGCCCATTGATTCTAAGTTCCCCGTATTCATTGTAATGTCGCTTGATTCGGGATAATGTTCTTGATTCTGAGTTCCAGCAACTTCAATTGAATCGTTTGCGTAAACATCAGGATCTGCAACGAGTTGAGTTTCTAAATAACAATCGTCTGTAAATTCCCTATTTTCGTCGGTGATATCCGTGAACACGCCTGAAAAAGTGGTAGGTCTATTTTGTTCTACATTCGTGCCATATTGGACTGAAAGACTCGTTTCGTCTAAGCTTATGTCTAATGCGCCCGATGTTCTTATAAAGTCCTTATTATTGGCGTGAATACTGTCTTGATTAAAAATAAAGGAACATAAAATCACAGTCAAAACTAACGAGATTTTTAATTTTTTATTCATGGTTCCTGGCCTCCTTTTTTCATTTCACCATCTTCCGATAAAAATGAATCGAGTAAAGTGCAAAAATAACAGCTGAGAAAATAAAAAACACTAAACTAAGAATCAATTCTGTATCCATTTCACCGTATCTATTGTAGTTAATGAGGATATCTCCATCGCTATTCTTTGCTGACGAAATAAACCAAAAATGAACGATCCATCCTGCAAAGCTAAATCCAATTGTTAAAAGAATGGCCGCATGAAATATTAATTTGTTATCCAAATAGTTTTTCTTTTTAGTCATTTTAATAAACCTGAATTGTGCTTGTACTTTTCACGAAATTTTAATAAAAAAAATAAAGATTTAGGATTCATGGTCTTCCCGTGTTCATTATTACAATTTGTTGTTTTTTTCTTCTTTTTAAGAACCTATAGGCGATGTATATCACAACTCCTATTATCACGAGCGTTAGGATCCCTCCAAAACCTCCGAGCCCGAAGATGTCAAAGAAATCCGACCAGGCGCTAGAGACTTCGAATTCGCCTCCACCAAAACCGTCAACGGTCGTTTGCCAGACTAGATCGTCGTAATATTCTTGAGGTTTATCTAATCCGTCGTATTCTCCTAGGTCCGCACCTTCAATCTTCCAGGAACTCCATACATTGAATACAACCGTGATCTCAGTTTGGATATACCTGTTGGTGACGTGAAGTGCAACATCCCTGGTTTCTGATAACAAGGTATCTTCGTTCCTAATCGTTTTCACGCCAGTATAGGGGATGAGAAAGTTCCATCCTATATAGTCTTGCGTGTGTATTACTTGCTTCTGCCAGGTAAGCGTATCGGAATACTTGTAAACGACAGGGGATAAGGAATGTAATGCGTATCTGAATTCGCAGTTATCCATTGATTCTTCTCTTGTTCGTGCGTCCCAGATTGCCGAGCCTCCTTTTGCCGTTGGCATCAACGAACTACCATCGCTCTGAGGGACGTATCCAATATCAAATGTTCCTGATAATCTTGAGCCCGATAATTGAGGTTTTGGATCGTAGCTTCCTGTAGCCGCTCTCATGCTTCCTGGATCGCCTCCAAAGAAGTCGTTTGCCTCTTCGCTCTTGTATTCTCTTGGGGATATTCCTGAAATGTCGGGCATGTCGTTGCTCATCTTTCCGGTTATCGTGTTATCAATGTAAACGGCACTAATTCCAATGTAATCAAATTCTTTGGTAACGGTATTCCCTTCAGAATCGGTTAGAAAAGCAGGTAAAGGGGAGTCGTTAATATCAAAGGACATGACGAGATCGCCTTCAAACACATTGTTTTGGGTGTTATGCGCTATGAGTTGTCCGAAATCGTAGTGTTCCCAGGTCAAATAAGATTCCCATCCGTAGAGTTGATCGCCTAAAAGTTGGTAATGCCTATACACGCCTGCTAGTAGGTTTTCTTTCGTGGTCGATAGGTTTTCACAAGCGTCTTCAAGGTCCACGTTCGTAAAGATGTTCATTTTATTTGTTAACGCAATTCGATAGTACATGTAAATGGTATCGTCTGCTTCTTCGATGTTTTGAACGCTAATATCGTTCGTATGAGCTTCCCATTGGCCTCCAATTTCGAACTTTATCTTGTCTTGTAATCCAGGAGAGGTTCCCGTAAGGGATAAAGGTTCACCATCGAAGCTATCAAACCTGAAGTTTTTTATCACGTCGTCGCCCGTGATGTAAACGTCCGTTTCTCCTGCAATGTTAAACGAGGGAGATAGCGGTACAATGAAAATCGCTCCGATTATTATCGAAAATGTTATAACAATAAGAAAAAAAAAAGAATTTTTAGATTTAGTCGTTTTTTTCACGAGAAGTCACCTCTTCATGCGGCTATGGCTGAATACGCAGTGAAAGCGCCTAAATTATCGTCGCCTCTTGGTACTGCAATCCTACCAGTTTTAGCATTATCGAGATGAATTTCACTACCAAATTCGATTTCAAGATCGAACGTGTAGTCTCCTGCCTCGAAATCTATCGTTTCGTAGAAGATCAAATAGATCTTGTCTCCGCTAAATACGATTTCAATTGGTTCTTTAGAGTCTGCTAAAGTAAGATTGATTTGAGTTGTTGCGCCATTCGTGGTGCTCACGCTAGCGTTAAAGTCAAGTTCAATCGCAAATGCCTCTGTTAGACACTCTAAATCGTCGTCAGCTTCCTTTTCAAGATCATCGTTAGGATCGTATAAGGGAGCTTGACATCTCCAATTCTTTTCGTCGTAATATTTTGCTTTTTCAGAAGCTGATAGTTCGTCAAAATCGTCGCTTTCCATGGCCCAGTTGGTTCCAACGTGAATATTGCTCGTTGAGT
>JBHLMB010000495.1:0-3210 GCA_048938565.1 Promethearchaeota archaeon
AGTCTGGTAATTGAATGCCTCTATTTCCTGTTAGGATTAATTTTTTTAGAGATATAAGGTTTTTAAGTGTATCGGGAAGACTTGTTAACCTATTGCTAGATAAGTCCAAAAGTTCAAGCGCCTTTAAATTTCCTATTGAATCGGGTAAGTTCGACAAGCTATTTCCTTTTAAATTTATAATTTTTAACGAAGATAATTTTTCAATTGATTCTGGAAGCGCTGTTAATCCGCTTGAAATTAAATTTAATTCTACAATTTCGTTGTTTTGAACCACATAACAACATCCTTTATTTGATGTTTCGTCTTTATTAGGTATTGGTTGCTTGAATCTCGTTAGATTCCCTATTTCTTCCAAGGCTTGCATTTTTTCGCTGCTTAATGCTGAATTTTCGCTCATTGTGTATTTTTCACCCTTATTTTAATTATTTAATGTTGTTAGATATATTGAATTTCACATTTTTTATTAAAATTCCAAAATTCACATCCTCTTAAAAAAATTTTCATAGATTCAATTGATATGGAATGAAATCGATTTAAATTGATTAACATGGCTGTAATTCCAACTCAACCAAAAAACAATATTTTAGTATCTATTACTTTTTTTTTATCGGATTGATTTTTTGATGTGTAGGCAAGTATATAAATGCATGTGGGTAAAAACTTCAGTATAAGTTTCGATGATTATTAATTAACTAGTCATTAATTTTAGACAAATGTCAATAATAAAGTAGGAACTCTCATAATTTAGATTGATAAAATTTTTTAAATTTCCTTAAATATAATTATCATCGCATTAATGGATTTCTAATCGTGCGAAAAGAATACCTCTTTCAAATTTCTATCGGGGAGGTGGTCTAGCTTGGTATGATACATCGATTAACATTGCGTAAATCGAGTTGAATCGGCTGGGGGCCGAGTGGCCGGGGGTTCGAATCCCTCCCTCCCCATATCTCTCATATCTAGGTGGTTGCTGATTAATTGTTTATTTCTTTCGAATAAATTATAAACTTTTTAAAATAAGAAATGTAATTCAATTCATTAATCTAATTATTTCAATATTGAATACAATGAATCCAAATGAAGAAGATTTAGTTCAATCGAAAAAAATGGTAATGGGAATGATCGCTCTAAATAGGAACGATTTAATTTATATAAAAAATTTAAAAAAACAGCTAAAAGACGATTGGAGAGCGTTTCCAAAGATTAACAAAATAGTGAGTAAAAAAGAAGCGTTGTTTATGTATCTTGAAGGATCAGAGCTCGTCTCAATTGCGAACAAGGGCTTTCCAATTCCTTGGTGCGGTTTAAAAGGTCCTTGTGCCACGGCTTATCTATGGCCAGAAGCAACCGAAATTATGAAAACTCATCAAAATCATTATCTCATTGTATTTGTAAATTCAAGCCGTTCGGTCATAGAACAAAGCATCCTCATTACTAAAATAATGATATCTATAGCGAAAATCACTGATATTGTTGGTGTTTATTGGGGAAGCGGTACATCCGTGAATTCTGCAAATTATTTACTTGGATTTTGCGAGGAATTTTTACAAGATGGCCTCCTTCCCATACCATTATGGATAGAATTTCGAATTCAGAAAAACAAGGACGGTACGGAAAATATTTTAACCACGGGAATGGATGTTTTTGGATATAGGGAAATAGAAGTGCAAAAAACTCATAAAAATCCGTTTGAACTGTTGGAAAGATTATACGATATAACGGTTTACCTTCTTAACAACGGATTCGTCATCAAGGACGGTGTTACATTTGGTACTACAGAAAAAGGTAAAAATAAGGCCAGGGATGCTCCTTCATTGTGGGATAGGGATGGTGTGTTGGTTTTGGATTTTATTTAGTAATTATTGATGTTGATTCCAATGAGATTTCTAAAATGTCACACCTTTTAATGAATTTAATATTTATTTACTTGAAAAAAATTACACTTCGTGGATATTATTAAAAATGACCCTATATGATACTATTGAACTAGAAGTTTCTGAAGCTGAAGGATACTCTATTCTTTATTTAAATCGTCCGGAGCAACTTAACGCGGTCAATCGTCAATTATGTTTAGATTTCGTGTCGGCAATAAAAGCCGTTTCCAAGAACGAGGCCGTGAGGTGTGTTGTTCTTTCTGCTAAAGGCCCTGCCTTCTGTGCAGGAGGTGACCTTGCAGAATTTCAAAAGGCGAAAGATCCTGGTGCTTTTCTTCACGAATTAGCCATGATCTTTCATGTAGGGATAGGAATATTAAAAGAGATGAACGCTCCAAGCATTGCCGCTATAAATGGTGCTTGTTTTGGAGTGGGTTTTAGTTTGGCTTGTGCGTGCGATATAAGAATCTGTGCTCAAAAAGCAAAATTTAGCGTGGCATTTACGAATATCGGTCTATCGCCAGATTCCTCCCTTACATATCATCTTCCGAGATTAATAGGCTTGCCACTTGCGAATGAAATGGTTTTATTGAACAAAGTCCTTAATTCGAAAGACGCACTCGAAAATAGGTTGGTGTCAAAAGTCTATGGAAATGACGAATGTCTTCTTGAAGGAGCCAAGAAGCTAGCAACAAAAATAAGCCGTGGTCCTACTCTTGCTTTTGGAAGCACGAAGAGACTCTTTTTAAACTCCTATAAAAACAATCTTCAGGCTCATCTTGAAGAAGAATTAAAAAGCGTGAGCAAGATGGCATACACGGAAGACTTTAAAGAGGGAGTGAGCTCTTTTTTCGAAAAAAGAAGGCCAAACTACAAGGGAAGATAATTATTTTTCTTTTCATTTTTTTGTTGATATTCATTACAAATTGTTTAAAATCTCTAAAACTTAAAATATTAGAAAAATTAGTCAAAAACAACAAAAAAACAATTAGGGAAAGAAGATTTATTGATTTTACTTTACTCTCTCCATTCTTCTTCATCAAAAACGACGGCTTGATACTTGATTACATCATCAGAGATTTCCACGATAGTGAAGGGGGCACCACAATCTTCACATTCAATGACATCGTCTATTTCTACTTCTTCAACCAAGTTTTCAAAAAAGCATTCGGAGCATTCCAATTTAAACTTGCCATCTTCTTTTTTCGACTCGTATATTTTTTCGGCCACATACATCACCATTCTTAATTTGTAATGATTATATTTGAGTTTATTTATTATTTGATTTATATCTTTTGATGATTATAAAAATCAATCAGTTATGATAGTGCAATTC
>JBHLMB010000023.1:0-12915 GCA_048938565.1 Promethearchaeota archaeon
ATGGAATCTTAATAATTAATAATTAGACGAACGACCTAAATAGATTTTTTTAAAAAATAGAAATGCAAATCGAATCGAATGAGAGGGCAATCAAATCGTTCAAAAAAGGAAATTATGAGTTCCATTCCATCAAAACTGAAATTGACGCATTAAAGGCAATAAATGGCGATAAAAGTATTATTTTTCAACAAAACAAAATTTTATCCATACTTTTCTTTATTATAGGGATATTAATACTCGCTATAGGTTACTTGGCAGGTTTTATTTATGCTGTCGTGATTTATCCAGGTATGGAACTAGGTTCTTACTATATAATTATGAGTTTCGCTGTTTCTGGGCTCTGGTTCTTAGCGATCTTGACAAGACGCAACAAATTCGTAGTATTTTCACCCAAAGGACTTTTTATCAAGTATGGGTTTAAAAAACCAAAATTGTTTGAATGGGAGGATATACAATATCATATATATGAATATACTGTTGTAAATATGTTTCATCAAATAAGACACGGGGGCAAAAATACCATTTTTATGACTTGTGAGGGGATCTTCCTTGAGTTCGATCCTCAAGCGTACAAGTTGAAAGAATTCACGAAGGAATTTAGAAACAGGACTGAATTGTTTCCACTCGTCTGGAAAACAGTCTTATTATATTTAAATCATTATATTCCGTCTAAAAAAACAATTAATTTATTGTCTCAAAAAACCACGCACGATCAGGCATCTTTGATGAAAGCCTGCGAGAATTACAAGAAGAATAAACATCATCTCCTCGAGCCCGCAACAAAATCTCGGATTATTGATGCCTTTTTGAACGATGAACTTTTTATTTTCAAGGGAAAGGTTCATCGGTTTGTAAAAATTATGATTGGATGTTTTTGGCTCACATCGTTTCTATTGTTATTCTTATTTATCACAACATCTCATGAAGCATTTTGGGGTGATGATATTTTATTGAAAATTTATTTCATAATTGTGTCTATTATCTTTTTCGTTGCGCCCTTGCTATTTCTTTATAAAATTCGTGGAAGGTATTTAGTAATAGGACCAAATGGCGTTTATCGTCGTAAAGGCCCAAGGAGTCATTATATCGAATGGAAACACGTAACCCTCATCGAACACACCGTATATTACAGGCACGCTAGTTTTATAATCAATTTATTCGAAAAATCGAAAGGATTATTCACCGTACGCCCTATTCATTACAACACAAAACAATTGACAAGAAATAAACGATCTAAAATTTTTATGATGCTTTTACAAACTTATTGGGAGCTCGCAAGAGCATCTCACTCTCCTTCTTGACATCCTCTATTCTTTAAAATAAGGATTTTAGATATTTTCGGATAAAGTAGATTAAAACTTCGATCTTTTACAAATTAATTCTAATTTAAAAAATTCTTAAAAAAAATTAATTATATTTTTTCAGCTCTAAAGATGGTCACAGGGCTTGTAAATTTAATTTTTGAAAAACCAGCATCTTTTAACCAATGTGTCATTTCCTTTTTTGTAAAGGAACCATGGGCACCTTCAGCAACTTTAATATGAATACTAAGATATGGATTTGTGTGCGGGACAATTGTATTAGTACCAAAATAGATTCCTCCTGGACGTAAGACCCGAAATGCTTCCTTAATAGATTTTGGAGCGTCCGTCCAATGTAATACCTGAGACATGAAGACGTAATCAAAAAACTCATCCTCAAAAGGAATTTTACTAACGCTTCCAACTTTAAATTCTGGAAATAACTCTTTGTACTGGATGATTTCGTTTTTTTCTATGACCTTATGACGAGCAGTAATGCGATCAAATTCTTCCTTGGCAATATTTATAAAATCTTCGTCATTGTCAATTCCGTACATTTTAAGGTTTGTTTGGGGATGAATATGTCCTTTTTGGTAATAATATAACCATATTGCAGAGGTTCCTACACCCGTACCACACCCTCCATCAAGAAAACGTCCAGGTTTCTCTAGCGCTATTGGCGTGAATGCGAAAGCAGCTCTTCGGATGGCTTCATAAGCATAACTTGTTAACCAATCGTCCCAATTAAACAAGTTAATCGCTCCTGAAAATTCTTCATATTCCCCTCTTAATCGATTTGGAACGGCATCTGCATAATCGGTGAATGTATCCCTAGTAGATTTTTCAAACATATCTGGAATTTTTACTCCATTTGCTTCTAATGGTTTAAGTATTTGATATTTACCATCTTTTATTCGTGCTATAGTTTTATCACTTAACAAAGCATTGATAATGGTCATCATGTATTCTTTATCGGTATAAGAAAAATGATCCATGAGCTCATCAATAGATCGAGGAACAACAAAAAAATCTTTCCAACCTTCTTTATCAAGGACTCTGAGTATATTACTTCTAAACCAATCGGCCACCATAGATAATTTCTTTTTTACTTTTCCAACTTTGAAGATTTCTCTCCAAGCATTTATTGTTTTTGAGATATTTCTCACCTCTATTTCTATAATTTTTTTTAAACTGATTATTCTAATAATTTTCTTCTATTTATGAAACCAATTAATTCGATAAATTCCTTAAAATCCTCATAATCTCCAATTTTTCTAATATATTCAATGAGACTCTTATTTTGAAAAAAGAAACCAAAAATAATTGAGTGATCTATAGAAAATTCAGTAGTTAGTCTGTCTATAATCTTTTTGATGCGTTCTGGATACTTAATTTGAATTTTCGAATATAATAAATCATCATAAACAATCCTTTTTACAGTAGGTAGAAGATCTTTGTTTATTTGATCTTCTCGAAAAAATTCAGTTATATTAATAATCCTTGGACAATTTGAAATTAAATTCCCTTCAAACGAAGCTTTTTCAATAAATTCTTCCATAATTGGATTTAGCCATTGAATGTTAAGCTCGTTTGCTAGATTTACACATAATACATTACTACCTGAAATCCACAGATGAAAAAATTTATCCGCTATAGAAATTCTCATGTAAGGCGGAGTTTCTGAATAAATATTAGAGGCTTCCTGCATTTTATGATACATTATGTTTATTAGCTCTACTGAATTAAATCGTATTGATGATACAATCTCATAGATCCAGTGATCGAATATATTAAATACTAAAAATAAGTTATAAACTGGATGATCTTCTATGATTTGATGATTCTCTTCACTATAATTATAAAAATTTCGGCTGACTGTTTCGCTACTTTTATGTGTATCCAATTTTACTGAATATGTATCAAGATAATCATAAACTTGACCAGTCTCATCAACAAGTACTGTATTTACATGTATTTCTTCATTAAAATAATGAGCCAGTTTATATGAGCACAAATTTTTTCCCAAATATTTCTCTTGCTTTTCTCTTTTAATATATGAGGATTCATCATAAATATCAAACTCTACTTTTTTATCGCATAATTTGCATTTAAGGTGAGTTTTTTCTTTATTTTCTTTTAGTTCAACATCTACTTTTTGATATCCCCTCACTTTTAAATTAGCATCAACAAATATTTGAAAATGATGCTCGCAGACTGTATCTTTTGGTATTGATATGGTTGTTAATCCCACTTTCTTTAATAGATATCTTGGAATTGATACATCTTTTTTTGAATTACATATTGGACAAATAATTTGTACTTTTTGTTCATTAATAAAATTTTCATCAAACAAAAATATGTTTTCCACCAAAGTTCATTACACTCTCCCTTTTTATTTAAGATAGGATCATCTTAATGAAATTTAGAAGATCTCTTACTATTTACATCAATCCCCTAATTTCGATCTAATTACTATAGATATAATATTATTAATGCATATTTAAGCTTTTCCTTTTCTTCGCGAGACAAAGTGGAAAAAGCATCTATATATCAATAGAATAATCCTATAGCATCTTTTATCTTATAAAAAACCTTTAATTATGCTAAGGATATCATGATTGAATATATTTTTAAATGAATTTAATCTTTTTTTTCACAAGAAGAAAAGGAAAACTAATAATATGTAAACGAATTTAATAAAATCACTTAGATTTCTTTTAGTCTAATAAATTCTCTAAATTATACAATATGTATTTTTAAATAATGTTATTATTCTTAAAGTTTTAATGTAATACAACGACTAAATAAAAATAAAAAAATATACTTTTTAATTATTCAACAAATGATGATTATCATAAAATCTTAATTCTAAATACCTCCTCTAACTGATATAAATTGCAAAATAACAGTGCAAATTGAAAAAATATTCTGCTTCATTAGTACTGTTATTTTAAAGCTAAGATAAAAATTACTTAAAAGCTTTATGACAAACCCAGCATGTTTCATTGCGAGATTTAAGGGCGTTCACACAATTTTCGCAATAAATCGCCTTGCAAAGTGGACACACATATACATTCCCAATTACAGATCCCTTGTGTACCACGCACATTAGTTCTTGCTCTTGAATGTCGACTTCCGATTCGGTTTGGGCTAATTCTTCTTCCGCTTCCATTATTAATCCATTATCGACCGATAATTGATTCTCGTCCGAAATAACGGAACTAGTCTCGATCTTGTGCTCTCTATCTTTTTGTGCCTCGGGATAATCTCTTAAAACAATTTCCGTTACCCCTGCTTCAGACTCGGGGGAACTGCTTGCTTTCGATTTAACCAGACTTTTCTTCCTTTTAATATATAACGCACTTCCTACTGCGGAAACGATTATACTTGCGATAATAATAACTACTAAGGGAAGATTAAAAGGTAGTGTATTTGCACCAGCCAATCCCCTGTCTTCGATTGTCCAATTATAGTCATCAATGATGGCTTGTTTAGCGGCTGCAGCTGCTTGAGAATATTGGGAATTACCTGCATGAAAGGACACATCCGATTGCAAGGATAAATGGGACCAATTAATTAAAATGCTATCGTAATTTTCAGTTGATAAAGTAACACCATAGAACATGAAGCTCATATCTGTCACGCTCGAAACATTCCATCCGCCAATGTTCTGATTAAAGGATGAAGCAAAATAGAACATCGAACTCATGTCTGTCACGCTCGATACATCCCAAAAACCAATGTCTTGGTTAAAAGAAGAGGCGTCTTCGAACATCGAGTTCATGCTTGTCACGCTCGACACGTTCCAAGTACCAATAGGCTGGTTGAACGAAGTAGCTTTAGCAAACATAAATTGCATGTTCTGCACGCTCGATACATCCCAAAAACCAATGTCTTGGTTAAAAGAAGAGGCGCCTTGGAACATTGAGTTCATGCTTGTCACGCTCGACACGTTCCAAAAACCAATGTCTTGATTAAAAGATGTAGCACCAGAAAACATTGAGTTCATGCTTGTCACGCTCGACACGTTCCAGCTACCAATGTCTTGGTTGAAAGAAGAGGCACCTTGGAACATTGAGATCATGCTAGTCACGCTCGATACATCCCAAGAATCAATAGTTTTATTGAAGGAAGTAGCACTAAAAAACATTGAGTTCATGCTTGTCACGCTCGACACGTTCCAAGAACCAATAGGCTGGTTGAATGAAGTAGCACCAAAAAACATTAAATACATGCTTTTCACGCTCGACACGTTCCAAGTACCAATAAGCTGGTTGAATAAACTAGCTTCAGCAAACATAAATTGCATGTTCTGCACGCTCGATACATCCCAAGAACCAATGTCTTGGTTGAATAAAGTAGCACCAGAAAACATTGAGTTCATGCTTGTAACGCTCGACACGTTCCAAGTACCAATAGGCTGGTTGAAAGAAGAGGCACCTTGAAACATGTAACTAATGTCTGTCACGCTCGATACATCCCAAAAACCAATGTCTTGGTTAAAAGAAGAGGCGTCTTCGAACATCGAGTTCATGCTTGTCACGCTCGACACGTTCCAAGTACCAATAGGTTGGTTGAACGAAGTAGCATCTTGGAACATCGATTTCATACTTTTCACGCTCGACACGTTCCAGCCACCAATGTCTTGGTTAAAAGAAGAGGCGTCTTGGAACATTGAGATCATACTAATCACGCTCGATATGTTCCAAGAACCAATGTCTTGGTTGAACGAAGTAGCTTTAGCAAACATAAATTCCATGTTCTGCACGCTCGACACATTCCAGCCACCAATGTCTTGGTTAAAAGAAGAGGCGTTATAAAACATATAAATCATATTTGTCACGCTCGACACGTTCCAAGAACCAATAGGCTGGTTGAATGAAGTAGCACCAAAAAACATTGAGTTCATGCTTGTCACGCTCGATACATCCCAAGAACCAATAGTTTGATTAAAAGAAGAGGCGCCTTGGAACATTGAGTTCATAACTATTACGCTCGATACATCCCAAGAACCAATGTCTTGGTTGAACAAAGTAGCACCTTTAAACATTAAGATCATGCTTGTTACGCTCGAAACGTCCCAGTCACCAATGTACTGATTGAACTCAGAAGCCTGATAAAACATTAAATACATGCTTGTCACGCTCGACACGTTCCAAAAACCAATGTCTTGATTAAAAGATGAAGCACCAGAAAACATAAATCCCATATTCTGCACGCTCGATACATCCCACCCGCTCATGTTTCCGTTACTTCCAAGATTCTTACAATCTTGAAAAGCACAATATAAAGAAGTAGTTCCTGTTAAATTTAAATTATCTGTTGCAGTTAGATTTAAATTAGAGCACCCGGAAAAATAACCATCGGAATCTCCTAATCGCAAGCACCCCCATTGTTGGATTTCAAGTATCTTCAATCGATCCCCTCCGTCATTAAACCGCCACCCAATAATTTTTCCCGTGATAGTAATGTTGTACACTCCTGGCGTATCGTATGTATGATTTTTTTCAACATGATCTCCACTATCAATAGTATTATTATTTCCGTCACCCCAATCCACCGTGAAATTGTATTCCCCACCCGATATCAGGGGTAAACCTACTTGACTACTATTAGTAGAACCATCACTTGTCAAGGTCGTGTTCCATCTCGAGATAAACTCGCTTGAATCTTGGGCGGTACATGCGAAAAATTCCGGGCTGGCCGATGCTTGCTTTTGTTCAAAAAAGAGAACTACAATGGCCGAAATGTTAAAAATTATCAAGGCCGATATTATAAACGCTACTCTTAATTTCACAACCTTATGATTAATCAATCAACTCACATTAATTGTTCAATTATCAATTGATTATCTGATTAGAACACCTATTTACCTTTTTATTTTTTTCTAATTTAAATTTATTGTATTTCCAACGATAATTAATAGTAAATATGCGTTTTTCCCAAATTGTTTAAAATTTATTCAACTTGAAAGATTTAGTCTTTTTCTTCTATCTTAAATACACAATCTTCCTTAAAATTCAACCTTTCTTGCTAAATTTTTCAATATTTTAACTCTTTTATTTCTGGTGGCATCATTGATCATCAATGCGGGAAGTGATGCTAATACCAAATAAAGAGGTCCAGGAATGATAATTAATAAAAATGAAATGAGATAAGGGGGAATATTTATGAGTTCATTATTTACAATGCTTATAAATTAAAAATGATAATTGCATGGTTGGCTGAAGTGAGAATCAATAATTTTAAAAGATTAATAGCATACCCAACACGATTCTTCCTTAATTGGTTCCAATTAACTGATTAATTCAAGTTTTAGTTCCACATAATGGACAAAATATCGTTTCTTTTTCTATTCCTGCACCACAATATGAACATTTTATCTGAGAATCTATAATCCTACTTGAATTATCCGATTTAGGGCCCATCTCTTGTATGTTCTGATGTTTATTTCTAATATTTTTGCTTTTAGGAGTAGTGTCTAGCGATCTAGTCATTACATTTCTATGCATTATTTTATATATAAGTATAATAACAATTACAAAGAATGCAAATGCTAATATGAAGGATAGGACAAGATAATTCATAATTATATCAAAAAACTTGTTTAAATTATAAGACAGTTATTTCACGTATATTATTTTTAATTCTCTGATAATAAATAAGAAGTCCTTCCTTTTAAATCAAGTATTTCAATAATTTACCAGATGGATTTATATAGGTCTGAATTAATTCATAGCACAAACTTAGTATATTAAAATTATAAAAAAGGTGTAAAAAATTATGGAAGACATTCTTATCATAATAATAGTGGTTGTAGTGGTACTACTTATCTTTGTTGCATGTTTTCTACTAAAAGGCATAAAAGTATGTTTGGAATATGAAAGATTAGTTATCTTCAGATTAGGTAAATACAAACGAACAATTGGACCTGGTGTAGTATATGTATTACCTATATTTGAATCGTCAAAAAAGGTTGATTTAAGAATCGTTACTGCAGATATTCCAAGACAAGAAGTCATGTCCAAGGATAATATTCCTGTTTTAGCTAATACTGTCGTCTACTTCAAGGTAGAAAAACCTGAAGTTGCCGTGATAAAGATAGAAAATTACGCATTCGCCGTGAGACAATATACTCAAGCTGCCTTACGAGATGTAGTGGGAACAATGGAGCTCGACGAAGTACTAGTAGAACGGGAAAAGATCGCTACTGATATTCGGGAAATAGTTGATCAAGAAACAAATGAATGGGGTATAGATATTAAGAGCATAAAGATTCAGGAAATTGAACTACCTGCAGAAATGAAGCGCGCTATGGCAAAACAGGCGGAAGCGGAGAGAGAAAAAAGAGCAGCAATTATTGCATCCCAAGGTGAGCTTGCTTCAGCAAAAAATCTAGCAGAAGCAGCGGCATTGATGGCAGAAGAACCTGGAGCACTTCAAATCAGAACCCTTCAAACCATAAGAGACATTTCTCAAGACCCTTCTGAAAAAATCGTGATTTTCTTGCCTGGAGAGCTCGGGAAATTATTTGGCAAATGAAAAAAATGGAGATAAGTTCTTAATGGCAACCCTCTTGAAACCCACGACTCGATACATACAAATTGCATTTAACCATTCCTTTTATGATGTACGAAATATTTTACCGCAAATTCCTCAAGATAAAAGAATAATAATTGAAGCGGGTACGCCATACATAAAAAGAGAAGGTATTGCTGGAATTCGATATATCCGAAGATATTGGAGAGGTTTTCTCGTCGCAGATTTAAAAGTTACCGATGGTGCATTTGAAGAAGTGTCTTTTGCTTATTCTGCAGGAGCAAACTCAATCACGGCATTAGGAACAGCTCCTATAGAAACCTTAGACTTTTTTAACCAAACCTGTAAAAGATTTGGTATTATTTCAATGATTGACATGCTTGGTCAACAAAATCCCCTTAAGAAATTAATGATGCTAAAAAATAAACCTGATGTTGTCGTCATCCACAAGGGGAGAGACGAAGAAGTAAATCCAAGAAACATAATACGGTATAAAGATATAAACAAGATAAGATCAAAGTACGATGTGAAAATCTCGATTGCTGGAGGGTTAAATCAAGATAGTGTACGAAAAGCTTATTTTAACGGTGGAAACATAGCCATATTAAACATCGTAAAAATTAATGATAAAAATAAGGGTCTTATTGATACTTCAAATTTTGGAACTCTAATTCCATCTATATTAGAACAAGTAGGTAAATAACCTTCAAATAATCTGTTAATTTTTTTGATTATTTATAGAATTGCTTAGCAAATGTTAGATCTCGATAGCATGTATAAAGGAGGCTCTCTTCTTTTATTAATATGACAAGTCTATTTGAAATTAGCCGTAGAACTGATATTATGAGTCCTCTGAATCAGTTCAATGAATTTTTTCATAAATAATTCTTATCATGCATTAAATATTTCTTCCTATAAATCGAGTTTAAATCAGATTTATAAGAGTAGAGGAATTGCGTTTCTGATGTTGAGAAAAATGTTATTGTAGTTGTTTTTAAGTAGAGATTACAATGTGATTGGTATCTAATCCTCGCAAATTACTTATTTCTATTTCTTCCTTTCCCTGTTTTTTTAGGTTCCTTACAACCGCCTCGACCTTTGTTGGCTCGAATTCCTTTTCCAGAGCCATCTCTTTTTGGTACTCCTTTTGCCATATTCTCACCTCTTTATTTGAATATTTATTCATATTTTTCAGTACTTTTATAGTTATTTATGTAAAGTTTTGAGAATTTAAATATGAAAATTAAGATTATTAAAGCATTAAATATTATAGAGCTATCTCGTTTTATTCTAATTTTGTATGAATTTCTGTCTGGGCTTAATTACAAAAAATCATATAAAAATGATTTATCAGGTTTATCATTGACACGAGAAATTTTAGCGCCTAATTGTGTTAATCGATTCTCTAATTGCTCATAACCGCGATCTATATGATATATATTACTTATTATTGTTTTTTTATTCGCTATGAGCGCTGATAACAATAAAGCGGCCCCAGTCTGAATATCGTAAGCCTTCACAGAATTTCCTTTTAAATTTGATACTCCTGTAATGAAAATCTTATTCGCCCTTCTTTTAATAAGAGCACCCAATCGTTTGAGTTCATAAATGTGTTTAAAACGATTTTTAAAAACAGTTTCAGTAACAATACTATTTCCATTAGCATTTGAGAGTAAAACAGACATTTGAGGTTGAAAGTCTGTAGGAAATCCAGGAAAAGGCAATGTTGTAATATTAACAGGTTCCAGATCGTTTGCATTTTTAACAAGTAATGTTTCTTTATCGAGTTTTTTAATCTTTACCCCCATTTGACGAAATTTCTTGAATACAATAGTATTTTTAGTAAAGGCATTTTTAATTATTAATTCTCCCTTGGTTATAGCAGCTGCAGCGGTAAAAAAATATGTTTCAAGTCGAGATGGAAATGCTATGTATTCGACACTTCTCATATTTTTTACACCTTTGATTGTTATGATAGGAGTTCCCGCTCCGATTATTTTTGCACCCATTTTATTTAGAAAGAAAGCCAAATCTACAACTTCAGGTTCACACGCAGCATTTATTATTGTTGTTATTCCCTTTGCCAAGCAAGCAGCCAACATAATAGTTTCAGTGCCTGTGTGAGATGGATAGTCTAAATAGCATCGTGTTCCCTTTAGCCTTTTAGCTTTAGCTATAATCAATTCTTCTCCATATTCAATAGTAGCCCCTAATCTTTGTAATCCCTTGAAATGAACATTGTTTTTTCTTTTTCCAATAATACAGCCACCAGGAATAGCACTTTCGACAATGCCGAAACGTGCTAACATGGATCCAATAAGTAATATTGAGCCTCGAATTTTCTTAACTAAATGGGAGGGACATTGATATTCATTTATTTCTTCACAATTAATTTCTAAAGATTTAGTATTGGGGCGATAATCTACAGTAGCACCTAAATTCTCTAAAATCTTTAAAAGGATTGCAATATCTTCGATTTTTGGCACATTATGAATTACTGTATCTCCTCTTTTTGCCAAAATCGCTGCAGCTATAATTGGTAATATACTATTCTTGGCTCCAAAAACATCTACTTCTCCGAAAAGACAATTTCCTCCTTCAATTATAAATTTACCCGTTTTTAACGCCTTTTTTGTTGATTAGTATACCTTTATGATACTATTATTTGTATATCTGGTAGATGTCAATTGATTTTTGTTCGAAAGTGATTTAAAATTAGTTGAAATAGTTTAATATTGAAAAAAATGCTAGAAATAAAAATAGTATTATAGCAGCCCAAAGAAATATATCAACTAATAATTTCAATGGAATTCTTAACATAAGAGGAAAATTTTTTTGATCAATTTCTTTTGTATAACCAATATCTAATTCTTTCTCAAGTTCCTGCGCCTTTTTTATATTTATTTTAATTTCATAATTTAAAATAGTGAGCATTAAAAACCAGAGAACTCCTGTAAATGATATAAACAAAGAAATAATTCCGATAAACAGCCAAACGGATTTATTTAAGGTACCCTCTGAAAAAATCTCTACAATTATAACACCTAAAAAACCAGTCGCAATAACTAGTATTGTAATAAATACATTAAACCTACTCCAGAAAGATTCAACAAGAAAATGCCACCTTTCAATATGTAATTTATACCCCTCTAATTTAGGATTGCACCCTTTATCCTCCTCATATTTTGCCATTTGAAAGCCTCAATTAAATTAATTATAAATATGTTATATTAGAAATATTTGTATAAAAACTTTTAAGAATTTTTTGAGATTCAGTTTGATATGATCTATTAGGACTATGACAAAGGAGTCTAAGTATCATTCTGTGCATGCGTTCCCCATGACCTTTTAAGATTCGCTTGTTTCGCGATTCATTGGCTAAAATCTGAACTTTATTTAAAGAAGCAAACATAGTTTCTCCTTTTGAGGGTCTATCATTAATCATTCCAATAAGAATAGGGATAGCAAGATCATAACCTCCTTTGATTAAAGTAGGCCATTCAACAGAATATTTGTTAAAATTCAGAGGGATTTTCAACCCTGTTTCCTCTTCTACCTCTCTTGCCAATTCTAAAAGAAGAAATTGTTCATCAATTGCGTTAGCAGAATATTCTGCCTCAACACCTCCCCCAGGGAGATTCCATTCTCCTATGTGTTCACCGTAATCAATTTTGACTAGTAAAATCCTTCCCATTTTATCAAAAATTCCCGCAAAAACTCCAACTTTAGGTTGAAGAACAGTAGAAAATGGATGATTGATGATATTTTCAATTTTAATTTTACCACAATTTAAACAAGTCAATATATCTGCTGAAAATTTTTTTCGATTTAAATAAAAATCATCTCTCTTGTTTTGCCACTTATGATTACATTCCATATTACTTCACTTTACTAGTCTCTTGATATATTTTTGATAATTTCTTAAGTTTAAATTCTGGATACTTATTTTAGATACTTATGTGAATTTTGGTAAATACTTTATACTTTTCGCTCTCAATATCCAAACATGAACTTTCCAAAATTATTATTATCAATAAGACATTCAGAAAGACAAGACAAAATCTTCGTGAAATAA
>JBHLMB010000496.1:0-3206 GCA_048938565.1 Promethearchaeota archaeon
TTTCGGCACGCCTATTTTTTGTAAGGCATATTCGATTAAAAAGTCAAAATTAGTGGTTACTAGGAAATTTCCTTTTTTAAGCATCTCTGCTAAGAAAATGTGCTGAAAATTAGGACTTTCGCATTCACCATAATAATCAATGAGTTTTAGTTCTGGATCCAATGAATCCCGCACGATCTCGACCACCTGTTCAAACCTTAGATTCTCGATGGAAAGGATTTTCTCCACTTCTGATTCGGTGCAGGTATGTCTGACAATGGCTTCGATCATCTCCTGACCAAGTGGTAAACAAGAGGGGGCGTCCTTTGAACATCCAGCGCCTACCAAGAATGTTAATTTATCAGATCTTTCTATAACCTTCTGAAAGGTTAAATTTAGTTCTTTCAAGCAATTTTCTCCTTTACACTTTATTTATCTAAAAGTTGGTGATAAAAATTTGAGGATAAATATTAAGTTTATCAGATGTGAGACTATTTACAAGTATTAATTAATTTTATGACAAATATAATTGTCTTTTTAATAATTTACATCATGTACTCCGATTTTTTATCCTCCTCCTTATTCTTTAGGATATAACAAATCAAATGAAATTAAATTATTTAGAGGTATTATCGTTTTTGAAAAAAAAAATGCATCTTTCTTCTAGGCTCATTTAAATATCACTGCATGAGTACCTAATCATAAGATTATTTTAATTGCAAAATATTATAAAATAGTTAGTAGGAATGCGCATAACACAAAAGAAAAAATTCAAAATTTAATTTATAGATTACCATGTGAATTCATAAGTAGTGTCTTTGGCACCTTCCCACGATTTTTTAATAATTTTATGCGAAATTTGTTTTCCCACGCACAATTCTAAATATTTCTTCAACCATCCGAGCGCTAAATAATAAAAATTTTCCCATTCGGGATCAAAATCTGCGTAGGCTATGATTATATGGTTTTCCGATAAAATTTCGTATTTAATTGTACCGATGGTATAAACCATTTTATGGAAGCGAGCGTACTTATTGAGTGCTTTTTCAATACTTCCCTCTACGATTGAACCCCTATAGATTGAAGTCATTGTGATTTCGCCGAATTTTTTTCCCCATTCGATGATGATCTTCTTATTATTATTTGCTTCTACTTTACATACAGCGTTAAATAATTCCTTGTATGCATCGTGAGAATACCATATAGAGTCAAAAATCCTTTGCTTTAATAAATCCTTTCCCTGTTCGGTTAAAATTTTTTGATAAATTCCCGTTTTATTTGCTCTTGCGGGGATCACGCAAGATTTTACCAAAGATCCTTTTATTTTTTTCAAACAACTAATCCCCTATTTTTAAAAGCTTAATTATGAATATAATAAATTATTATTATCCATATATTATTGAGAACAAATAACTTCAACAATTTAAATATATCTATTAAACATATAGCGTTTAAATCTTATCAAAATTGAAAATATCTTTCATTCAAAAGATTTTTAAAAATAACTCAAGTAATATAAATTATTTTGAAAATATTAACCTATAATGACACTTGAACAAAAACTATCGAAAATTCGCCATCACCAAGATTTTAAAAAAGTTGATGGAATGTTGATAACGAAGCCCGAAAACATACTTTATCTTTTGGGTTTTAAGATCGAAAGCGAATCGTTATTATTTGTTCCCAATACCGAGAAAAAAAAGTCGGATGAGAAGATCGTGTTGTTTTTAACCCCTTTAGAATACGATCAAGCAAGGAATAAAGTCGAAACTGACAAAGAATTGGTAAAAGGCGTGAATTTAAGGTTAATTCCTCCAGGAAATCTACGATTTGTCGAAAAAACGATTAAGAAAATGGGTTTAAAAAAGGTTGGATTCGAAGAGGATCATGTTACATATAAAAAATACATAGATTGGAAAGAAAAATTCAAAATTGACGAATTCGTAGGGTTATCAGATGTGATATCTTCAGCAAGAATGCAAAAAACATCCGAAGAAATAGAACGCATCAAGAAAGCCGCTCAAATGAGTGATATTGGCTTTGAGACGATTTTCAATGTAATAAAAGAGGGTATGACCGAAAAAGAGTTAGCTGCAGAAGCAGAATATGAGATGAGAAAAGCTGGTTCAGGGGGTACTTCATTCGATACGATTGTCGCTTCAGGAGAAAAAACGATGTATCCACACGCGAGCACGGGAGATAGGAAAATAGAAGATGGAGATCTCATCCTAGTTGATATTGGTGCCATATACAGGGGATATTGTTCTGATATGTCAAGAACATTCATTTTTGGGACGAAAGACAAGGAAAAACAGGCTTTAATTCGCTTGGTAAACGAGGGGCAGCAATTTGCTTTAGATTTCGTGCGTGATGGAATTAAATGTAGCGAATTAGACAAAAAAACAAGAGAATTTTTTATCAATAAGCATTCTGAATGGGGTTCAAGATTCATTCACAGCCTCGGACACGGAGTAGGTGTGGAAGTGCATGAAAGACCGCATTTATCTCTCATTTCTCAAGACACATTAGAAGAAGGCATGATACTCACGATCGAGCCCGGATTATATATTCCTGGTTTAGGAGGTGCACGAACAGAAGATCTCATTAAAGTAAAAAAAGATGGTTTCTCATCTTTGACACAATCAGAAAAATGGCATTGTTAAATTTTATAAAAGGTTACTCTATTATTAATTAAAAAAAACAAATTTGATCGTATAGGGAACCCAAATGAAAGTAACAATTAGCACGGGAATGGAAGTAGAATTCGATGAAAAAGAGCCAAAAACCTTGTTTGAGTTGCTCATTAGCGATATTCTCATCCCTAGATACAAGGAAAACAAGGATTGGAATCTCACCTTGCTCGTCGTTTTAGAAGAAATGAACCGTCTCATTTCTGAATATGATTTGAGTCCTAAACTAAAATTGGGATTATTAAACGATATCGAAAATCATTTGGATAAAGATATCGAGGAACTCACGGGCGTCGCAAAAATCGAAATCCTATTCATTAACATGGAAGATTATGTCGAAGATATTAAGAGCTTAATCCTATCGGGAACTGACAAGCAAGAATTAAGGAATAAGATGGCAAGACTCATACAACCACTCACGCTATTTGAATTGGGGGAATTATTCATTTTTCTTGGTAAAAGAGCTTTTTTAAAGTAATCTAATAGTTTTTATCTTTTCTCAATCCACTTCTTTTCTTCTTATTCTTGAATTCTATT
>JBHLMB010000497.1:0-3196 GCA_048938565.1 Promethearchaeota archaeon
AGAAGGCGAGTAAGGAAGGGAAGATCCTTGAAAAATCCTATTGTGGTGAGAAATAGACAAAAAATTGCAGCAAGTAGAATCAAAAACAAAATGAAAATATTACGAATAGAATCAAATATTGAAAGTCAGAGAAGTGCGGTTAATAAAAAAGGGATTTTAAAAAACACGAATAAGATAATATTTATATTATTTATATTTTTCATGTTAGTGTTACCATTAGCTTTAATACCCATGATGAGAAATAGTAGCACAATTCCTTCAGAAAGAAATTTACGCACTTCAGCAGAAGAAGGTTATGCAGTTGATTATCATTATGAAGAGTGGATTGTAAATAATAATTTTGCTACTTCAAGTAATTGGGATCCTTACGAGGAGGTAGATACGTCAGATGTTAGTGCAGAAATTACTGGAGGAGCAGGTAATCTAAATATTGACGGAAGTATTGGTACTTTCAATAATATTTCAGGAACACCTCAAGATGGAGATTGGACTCCAGTTAACAATTCAGATGTTAAATTAGATCCTACAAATTATGGTATTGACACATACGGATGCTGGGTTTATCATTATTGGAGCGATCCTAACGATCCAGGACAACTTACGAGCATACATTGGGACAGGAACATTTCTTTAGGGGTTGATATGTCGGATTATAATATAACTTCAGTATCATTATCAGCAATCGTCAACGCCTCTGCTGAAGCTACGGGGACATGGGGAATTGAGTCGAAATACGAGGGAACTACAGACCCTGGACGTCCTAGAGCAGGTGATTATGTAAGATTTTATGTTCTCATTTCCGATATATATAAAAACGAGCAGAATGAGGTTTCTCACTATTTAACTAGCGAGGAAGATTTAGGAAATGATACTAATGTAATAACAGAAATATCTCATACTCTCATGCATAACCTAGACGAAGAAGTGATTTTATATCATATGAAATCAGTATTGAATGCTGATCCCGCTCACAGTACCTTTACACTTACTTTAGGGATGTATATTGTATGTGAAGATGATTTTAGTATGGATCATGATAGATTTAACTACTTAAGAATTAATCAATGCAATTTTTCCTTTACTTATGAAAGATTGATAGATCAAACGACCTCAATGTCATGGAGGCAAGATGGTCCCACATTTTCAAGTGTGAAATTTAATGCTACAAATAATATTTCAATTGTTTCAGCAAACTTGAATTTTGAATTTAAAATATCGGAAATATGGCCTGCTAATATTGCCCCAAACGCAGAAATTCGATTTAGTGTCAATGATTATATGCATGATGAAGTTATTTATTTAGAAGAAGCCACTACATCTTGGCAATCCGCACGCTTCGGTATGGGATATGATGTTACTAATCTGATTTCCGTTGGATCAAATTTTGTCAACTTTTCTATACAACTTTATATGGGTGATGAGTTTAGTCTGTCTGATGTAATAAGTTTTTCAATTACAAACATTCATCTACGCATTACTTATTGGGAATACGGATATATACCAAATCCTGAACCGCCCTACGATTGGACCCCTTGGATCCTCTTTTTAACGCTAGCTATCTGTGCAGCTGTCGCGGGATTACTTTCTTATGTTTTTTACTTCAAATATCCCTTGTTAGTGAGAAGAATAAAAAGCCTCAGAAGAAAAATCAGAAAAAATAAGAGCCTATCGTCTCCCGTACTCGTAAAAAGTCGCGATAATATAAATAAGCATTTATTAAATGAAAAAAAGAAGTTGCTCAATGTAAGCACGAGCATTAAAAAATAAGCCAGATTATAAAATATTTGAATTAAAAAAAAAAATGAAATAGAAAATGCCTTTAGGATATATTATATGTAGGTGGTCGCAAGACCAAGGATTAATCGTTCCTGCTAGCTACCCAGAAAAAATGAAAGTAGATTTAGACGATATGATGCGTGTTTTTTATGCTCATGTAACAGGAGCGGGGGAGGAAGGAAATGTGGTCGTTCGATTAGAAAGATCCCTATGCAATGTTGCAAGTTATTTCACGGGTATGGAATCAGACGATCCAATAATGATCAATTTGATGCTCTCATTTGGAGAAGACCCCGAAATGTTTGGTGAAGCTTATCTAAAGGAGATAAACCAAGAAATACTCAAATATACACCCGAAATAAGCGTTAAAGACTTGGCACAATCCTACGAGGTCATTAAGAAGCTAAAGGAATATCTGAAACTCGCCTTATTTCAACTAGAGAGATTGAAAAGCTTAACGAAAGAACAAAGATTGGCTCAGATTTATAGTAGCGAAAAAGGTCGGGCAATACTCGAATTCATCCAAGAACGGGCACGCCCTAGAAAAGAACTGTTAGCTTTATTAGAGGATAGGCTTGGAAAGATTATTTCAAACATTGATTATACTCTCGATCCTTTCGTAAAAACAGCCCTAGTTCACCAAGATTGGATTCCAGGTCTTGCTGATGTTTTGCTATTTCTCAAGTCAGATTTCATATTAGCAAGAGTACCTCCTGCTAAACTAGTGGACCAAGCAAAAAGAGGGATACCCAACTCCTTCTTAGCGAAACAATACATGGATACACTTCGGAGTTTTTATATGAATTATTCACCAACGGTGGAAGATAATTTAAAACTCGCAAATAACATGATAAATCCAGATAAATACGATTATATTGTATTATTTCGCGAAAAACCGTATCCCTTAAACAAGATTCCAAAAGGTCCAGGAGAAAGCTTCAAGTTCATAAAGAATATGCTGAAATCAATGCAAGACGACAATGTCATAACGATTTTAAAAGATAAGAAAGGTACCGAATGGGTGTTTCTTATGTCAGATATGATGACAGATACTTTTTATCCTGAATATTTGATTGATCAAATCAGAAACGATCGCAGGCAGGGATTAATCAAGAAGGAAGTAGCTATAATGCACTTGAAATTGCTTGAAAAGGAATATCCAAAAATAAAGTAGTAGGTGGTGAAGAATATGTCGAAAGTAAAAACAACTCAGGTATTGGAACTCATTGGCCTGGCAGAAGATGAAATAGACACTTATTTTAACTTGACGGGAAGGGGTCCAGTAATGATAGGTGAAATTGCTATTATGTCGAAAGTTGATCAAGGGAGAGCTGGTCAGATTGCTCAAACTTTGCTCCAAAAGGGACTCGTGCGAGAAATTCCTGGTGCTAATCCATATTACGAAGCCTTGCCTCCATAT
>JBHLMB010000498.1:0-3193 GCA_048938565.1 Promethearchaeota archaeon
CAAGATCTTTACCTTCACGGTCAAGACTCTTTTCTAATTGCGCGATTTCAGTTCCATATCTAGAAATCGCATTACCTAACTCTCTATAACTTAATTGTAAGTCGTTGAAACCTTGATCAAGAAGTGCTAAATCTTTTTGACTAACAGCATTTTTTAATCTATCAGTAATACTTCTAATCGAGTTAAGATGATTATTAATTTCACCTGATTTATCAGGAACCTTATAATTTCCACTTTTTATTAACTCTTCTGGAGAATTTTTTAAATCCTTATCTTTTTCCTGTTTTAATTCGCTGGTTAGCCTTGCAAGTTGTCTTTCTTCTTCCCGAGTATCCACAGTAGTTCCTCTCATCTTTTCTACTTCTTTATCACCCGTTTTAATCCATTTTTCACATAAATTGATTATTTGTTGAGAGTAATCATCAAGCATATTTATGTCTCTTAGATCTACATAATCATATATGTCTTGAGTGATTTTAACTAAATTTACACTTTTTGCGATTGGATCTCCTTCTAGAAGAAAATATGGTTCATTGAAATTATTTAAATTATATTGATTGAGTAAAAAATTTTTAAAATATCCAATTTCATTAGTATTGAATAATGCCTCCTGAATTACTACAGCTCTTTTGAAATTTTTAGCTTTTTTCAAATAATTTGTGTTATAAGATGAGAGTGAACTTAAAAAAGAATGAGGATCTGCTCCTTTTACAACATTATTTGGTGGTGGAGGTGTTTGAGCAAAATTTCCTACATTTAATTTCTCCTGTTTATTCATCAAATAACTACAAACACATGCTCTGGTTTCGCTTAATGGAATAAGGCGAACAGGCCAAAAACACATCGCAATTTTAGAGATCTTTCCCATCTTATTAATTTTTTTAGCGCCATAGATATTTATGCATTCAATCAATGCCATTGCAATTTCATTTAAGAATGTCGCTTTGGAACGAGCTGGTATAACTTCATCCAAATTCATTAAATAAGGTATAATTTTTTCAACCATAATTGAACATCTTAATTATTTTTATAATAATTTCTAAGAAATATAAAATAATAAAAGTTTTAGTTTTATTTATTCTTAATATTACATAGATTCATCTAAAGATAAGTATTTAATAAAAATATAAAAATCAATTGAATTCAAGCGTTATGAAAAAAAAAAAGCTTTTCTTATTATTAATATTGAGTTTAATTCTTTTCAATTCTATCGTCGTTTTCACTCCTAATGTCTCTGGAGTAGAGTACACATTGGATGTTAAAGAAAATGATGCTTTTATATGGAAAGTTGAGAAGCTTGATGAAAATACTTATAAATCTATTTTTGTTGGAGAAAATATCGGTTTTGAAGAAGATGATTATAAAAAAGTTAGAATCGATGAGATTGATAAATCAACAGAATATTGGAGAATAATTTATTCTTATTGGGATTATACGGATGATACAGAGGATTTCAACAATAATGCTGATGATGATAAAGCCAAGAAGATATATAAAGATCCCGAAGAAAACGCAGATAACATTCCTTTGGGTGCAAATGAAGCAATGGAAAAAATTGCAAATATGTGGTTAATCCCCACACCATATACTAATTATATAGATGAATTTAGAGATGAATTCGAAAACCCGGTTGTTAAAGTAGATGTTGAAGACGACAAACTTATTGTGCAAATTAGTGTTACTGAGGAAATACCTTCAACATACGAAATAGAATTATCTTATGATCTCAATGGAGTAATGGAAAAAATTGTATATATTGATCGGAATGGTGATGAATTTTTAGAAATCGTCTTACAAAAGGAGGCAATACCAGGTTATGATGTTTTATTAATTTACGGATTGATTACAATTTGCGGAATAATTAGCGTAATTATTTGGCTCAAAAAATTACATCTTAACCTTGGTTAGAAGATTTTTAGGGAATAAAAATCTAAATTCTAGATTATATTTTTAAAGAGATAAATATTTATCTCAACTCTTTTTTTTTTGATTAGGTTTAAATTTTTAATTTTTAGAATTAAAATAATGAGGTTTCTATTAACTTGTCTTTTAAAAGTGAAGTAATTAATGAAGCTTTAAGACTGGGATTTGCTGACATAGGTTTTACAACAGCAGAACCTTTTGAAACACAAAAAGAAATTTTAAGTTTCAGGTTAGAAGAATACGCTTGGGCAATAAACGCTAAGATAGATCTTTTAACGGGTATTGATCCAAAAAATATTTTACCTGATGCTAAGTCAATTATTGTGTTAATAGACACCTATTTTGATAAAGCCTTTCCCCCTTCGATGGTTGGAATATTTGGACGTTGTTATCAAGATGATGATCGAGTAACGCACGGTGATTTATATAATCGAATAAAAGCTTTTCGCAGTTTCCTTCGTGAAAATGGAATTAATTCTCAAGTACCTTTTAATATACCTCATAGATTAAGCGCAGTTCGTGCAGGATTAGGCACTTTTGGTAAGAATAATTTCTTTTATTCAAGAAAAGTAGCTCGTAAAAGTTCATGGGTATCCCCTATACCTATCGTTGTTGACTTTGAATTTGTCCCAGATGAACCTACTCTTGAAGTAGGATGTCCGAGTTGGTGTAAACATACATGTATTGTTTCTTGTCCTACAGGAGCATTAAATGGTATTCGTAAGATTGATCCCCGTAAATGTATTTCTTATCTCTCATATTTTGGAGAAGGAATTACACCAATGGAACTTAGAGAACCAATGGGAATGTGGGTGTATGGATGTGATAGATGTCAAGAAGTCTGCCCTCGAAATAAACCTTGGATGGCTCAAGAATTACCTATAAATAAAAATGCGCAAGCTAAGGAAAAGGATTTTCAATTAGATCGTTTGTTGCATATGGATAAAAACTATTATAAAAAAAAAATCTGGCCTCACATGTTTTATATGTCGCGGGATGATTTATGGAGATGGAAAATGAACGTTGCTAGAGCTATGGGAAATTCACTTGATCCAAAATATGTCCCCGAATTAATTAAAGCTTTTAAGGAAAATAATGATGAGAGGGTGAATAGCATGATTGCATGGGCCCTAGGACGTATTGGTGGTGCCAAAGCAAAAGAAGCTTTAGAGAGTTTTCTTAAAACTAGTAGTGATTTAGTAAGAGAGGAAATATTATATGCTTTAGAGCAATTTTGATTTAAATTAATGTTTCTTCCTCATAAATAAGA
>JBHLMB010000499.1:0-3192 GCA_048938565.1 Promethearchaeota archaeon
GGATGAGACCATCAAGCACAACCCGCTCAAGATATTAAACAAGAGCTTGAGCTATCGAGATGTGTTCGGCATCAAGAGAAAACGCGAAAAAAGAAAAGTAGTCATGATACTTGACACAAGTGGCTCAATGTACGGGCGTCTCTTGTTAAACGCCGCCCTCACGACTTCCGTGCTTGCGTATAACATGGAAAAAGAAAATTACGGAATCGTACTCTTTAATTCGACGGCAATGCTACTAAAGCATATAAACGAAAAAAAGTCAATAAAAGATATAATTGACGAAATACTGGATTCTGAGGCAGTGGGATTCACGAATATCTATATAGGGTTAGAGAAAGGATTGAAAGAGTTGAATAAAGTCAAGGATAACACGAGAAATCAATTCGGGATTCTCATTTCTGACGGGAACTACAATAGGGGTGAGGATCCCATAAAATTAGCAGGACAATTTCCAAAATTGCATGTCATTGGCATTCCAGCTGATAACGATGCGGATCGAGGCGTACAAACATGTCGAGACATCGCAAGAGCAGGGAAGGGGAAGTTTTATGCCGTCGAAGATTACAAGGAGATCCCCCGAGCGTTGATTAATTTATTGTCACAAAATTAAAAAAAAGAATAATACCAAGACATCATATTTAGATTATTCCCAAATTAATATCTTTTTCAGTGATCTTTTTTATAAATCAATTAAAAAAATCTTTTTTTTTTTTCATTTAGATAAAACTTATATACATTTTTTTCTGATTGAATAATATTTTAGAACTTTACTCATCGACCAAGACCGCTGATTTTGTCTCAAACTCTACTAGCGATTTTTTTACGATAGGAACGACGATATTACCCGATGGCGATAATCCGCGTTTTTTCTACTCGGAAAATTGGACTTCTGGAATATATTATTTTATTGCAATGGCTTTCAATGAACGAGGTAACCGCACATCCAACACGATTTACATAGAAATACAAATACCAGGTCTGGGTCCCGAAGAATTACTACCTTGGTGGGCGTATCCCATCATTACAGGAGCCATAAGCGCCGTCGTAGGTATTATAATAAAGCAAGCTTATAGTTCCATAAAGAAACGCAGGTTAAAAAATATCGAATAAAACCATTAAATCCTACTTTTTCTTTTTTTAAATTTAATAAATAATTTAAAAACCCATACTCACCTACTCTTTTTAACGATGTGATCGTGATTAAAATTAGTTTATCAAGCAAGTAGCAGGAGAAATTAAAATGGTTCGTCCTCCAACAGAACAAAACATCTGCCTTCGTTGCAAGGGTGCAAGGATGTTGTGTGGAAAAGCATCGTGTCCGATTTTGCTCAAGCAATCCGTTTTAAAATCCATGCTCCCGTACGATTTTGGAAAGGTAAAACGTAATGTGGAAATTTTTGGGGCGAGCCCTCCAGGATTTTTCGTGGGGAGGTTTGGATATCCAAATGTGAACATTGGCCCCTTGATTCCGTTTTCCGATCTTAAGACGGACTTTAACATATCAGACTATCACGTGTTAGACGCTCCCGAAATATGGTTCGGCAAACCGATGGTTGAGATAGTACGCTATCGGAGCAGCTTGGTTCGTAGTAATTTTGGCGTGAATGTGAGGGTGGATAAAGAAAGGCGAAAGAACACATTATCGATCAAGGTTTCCAAGTTATTAGATGCCTCGCGAGAGCTTTCTATGGCTGCCCGTCCCGTGGATACGGAAACCAAGCTCGAAAAGATGAGGATGGTTATGACGATGGATAACCACGCCCTCCCAGTAGGTCCAACGGGAAAGACCGAACGAATACGAATTGACGAAAATGTGAAGGTTCACCCTAAAGTAGAGTATTGCGTTGCAGACTCCGATTTAAAGGCAAGCGAGGCAATATCGGAATACTTATACATCAAAGGTAGAGTACCACAGTCCACCATCGAAAGGGTTTTTTCGGCGGGACTGATTGGAGAGGAAAGCAAGCGCAAGATCGTTCCTACAAGGTGGACCATAACAGCAATAGACGACATTATCTCCAAGCGATTGATCCAAGAAATCAAGAAATTTCCCGAACTTGACGACTATCGAGTGTTCGAAAGCACTTACCTTGACAATCGCTTTAAGATAATGTTGTTTCCGGGCAAATTCGCCTTCGATATGAACGAAGTCTGGGCACCTAACACGCTGTGGAACATATCGCTCTCGGGAAACAATAAGGCGCTAAAGCCCCAAATTATTAACGATTATGAATTTTATAAAGGGCGTAAGAAATACGCAAGCAATATTACTGGAGCATATTATGCTGCGAGGAAATCAGTTTGCGAATATCTCGTTAAAATTGGTAGGCAGGCAAGAGTTCTGATATTTCGAGAAGTCTCGGGAGGCTATTTAATTCCACTAGGTGTATGGGTCATTCGGGAAACCGTAAAAAATGCTTTTGAATCGGCTCAACCGCTCGTAATAGATAATTTTAACGATTCTCTTAAAAAAATGGCAGATGGCTTAATGGTGGACTTAAAACAATGGCAAAAAAGCAGCAAGCTCATTAATTTCATTAAGAACCAGAGAACGCTTGACGAGTTTTGGTAATTTAATTATCTTTATAATAATTACAATCAGATGTATAGCTAAAAAGAACTAATAAAGTAATATTTTAAAATCTATTCCTTGAATATATGGAGATATAATAATTTCAAAGAATACTATATTTAATATTACATATTTTCAAAAAAGAAGGAAAAAAAAATTAGGCATCATCAAGACCAAAATCATGGTACCATGGATGGCGTGCGTAATCTAACAAGACCCTCATTATATTTTCGTCCTTTTCCCCTATCTCATAAAGGTTCCATTCAGTTGGTCTTACTTTCTCAATCAATCCAACTTTACTCATGTTTAATCACGTCCTTTAATTGATTATTTTAATTATTATTCAACCATTAATAGTCTTAAAAGACTACTTAAAAGCTCGCCATAATTCGTTTTAGGTTCTTTAAGGGTTAGTAATTTTTTAATTTCAACACCAATATTGCTAAGATTTTCTATTAAAGCGGATTTTTTATTAACAAGGTTGTAAAAGTTGATAAAATTAGAAATTTAAAATAAAATAATAATTTATGCTTAGGATCTGAATCCAAATTTATATTTCCACGGACGAAGGATGTATTCTATTAGGGTCCTCATCCAATTTTCTTCTCCTTCAATTCCGT
>JBHLMB010000024.1:0-12813 GCA_048938565.1 Promethearchaeota archaeon
TATGTAATTATAAGCCTTCCAATTGTTCAATTCATTTTCTTTTAAAATGTATTGAAAATTTTTATTTCCAAAAAATGTATTTGCATTGTGCATTTCATGGTTTCTCAATTCTGAATCTTTACCAATCTCAACATTAGATCTTGGTTTAATGCTTGGATTTGTGATAATTTGAATTTCATTACAGTATTCCGATGCAAAATCCAATATATTTTGATTGTGAATTACATTTTCTGGAATGGAACACTTGAGAGGTTTTTTCTTTCTTTTTGTTTCCTTCACTTGTCTCAAAATTTCGTTTTTTTCTACGATTGACATCAATTTTATTTTGTCTTTTTTATTTTGTCATTTATAAATGTTTAGGTTATTTTTAAATTCCCTTCATGGAACTTAAATTTTATTCGCGTGCCAATTTGCTCAGGAAACGGCTTTTTTTCAATAATTTTTATTACGGGCTTCATTTTCTAGAGATAATGATGGCGCGCGTGAGTTGTTCGAGAGCCTGTATGATGAAATGATCGTTATTCAGCGAAGATTCCATATATAATCCACCATTCTCCTTGGCAAATTGTCGAACTTCCTTGGAATCGACAAGCACTCTTCCATTAGAAGGGGATCCTATTTTATTAAAATTCCTTATAGGACTATACAAAGCGATAATACAAAAAATTTGCATCAACCACACTTATTTTATTTACGAGATATGACTCAAATAAAAATCAATTAAATATTGTTTTTAAATTAGAGAAATTTATCATAAATATTCATATAAAGGGTCAATTATTTCGACAATGAAAGTCTTTAGCGTTTAACATTCCGCGAAAGTCAATTCTTATTTATCATACATTAGAAAAATGTGGCGATTAAAGAATTATAATAACTTGCACGAAAAGAAAAATTACACGCCACATTCTTAAAAAGAACGGATAAAATATTAGAAAGATTGAATATCAGAAAGAACGAAGAATTATAATTCTTCCAATTTTCATTGCTTAAAAATCAATGTTTTATTTGATGATATTGACTCCTTTCTTCTTCAATTCTTTTAGTATAGATTTAGGTTTTGATTCAATCAAACCAAGATTTATATATAGTTTCTTCAACGAATTCACGTGAATTAAAGAATCTGGGAGGCTTTTCAACTCGATCCAACTTAAATCAAGACTTTCAAGAGCCTTTAATTTAGTAATGGAATCAGGAACGGTAGTAAATTTAGTAAAACCTAAAGATAATTCCTTGAGAGAGTGTAAATTTGAAAAAGAGTCTGGAAGCGAAGTCAATGGATTATTTGACAAATCAAGCATTTGAAGCGAAGTGAGGTTTCCAATGGACTCAGGGAGAGTCATAAGTTTATTCGCACTTACATCAAGGTCTTGCAACGAAGATATGTTTCCGATAGACTCAGGGAGAGCAAAAATTGAATTCGCGCATATGTTTAATTTTTGTAGCTTGGAGAGATTTCCAATGGACTCAGGAAGAGTTAAAATGCTGTTCTTGCTAACATCTACTTCTTGAAGCGTGGAGAGAGTTTCAATGGACTCCGGGAAGGTCGATAAATTATTACGATTTAAATTTAACTTCATTAGAGAGGATAGTTTACCGATGGACTCTGGTAGAGACAAAAGCTTGTTCTCGCTTACATCTAATTTTTGAAGTGATCGCAAATTACCAAGGGATTCTGGAAGACTCGTTAAATTATTACGTTTTAAATTCAATTCTTGGAGGGCAGTTAAATTACCAATGGATTCCGGCAGATTAGTCAACTGGTTATATTCTAAAATTAATGTTTGGAGCGAAGTTAAGTTCCTAATGGACTCTGGGAGAGTGTTTTTATCAAAGTTATAAAGCATTAATCCAGTAACCTTATTATCTTCTGCAATAAATCCAAGTTGAAATTGCTGTTCTAATTTATTCATTCGATTAAATTGTAAACCTTTAAGCTCTTCTATTTCTCGAAGAGTTTTTGCTTCGAAATCACGAATTTGAGCACTACGAAAAGTGATAATTTCGTGTTGTTGTTCGTCTTTATCAATTACTTCCTCTGATTTTTCAGTTGGTATGAATTCTTTAACGCTATTAATCGCGTTTATAGTCATTTCTAGGTTCTCGTTAAAACCATGATTTTCAAACAAATCACGTGCTTTTTGTAGATATTCCAAAGCTCTATCGTACTGATCCACCATGGCTAAATTACCTCCAATTCCAAGTAAAGTATTACCTAGATCCCTCGGATTACCAAGCTTTTCACATATCGCACACGCTTTTCGAAAATATTCTTCCGATTTTTCGAATTGTTTCATTTGAAGATAATGCGATCCCATTACGGTTAAATTTGTCTTCATACTCTCAAGATTTCTTATTTTTTCATTTATTTCATTAGCTTTTCGAAATGATTCTTCAGCCTTTTCTATCTGCTCCATCGCTAAATAATTTTTCATAAAATTACCTAAACTTACTGCTAATCCTTCAAGATCTCCCATTTTCTCGTAAATTTCATATGCTTTCTGTTGAAATTCTAATGCGTTCTCGTAATCTTCTTCGTGATAAAGTACAATTCCTAAATTATTAAAATTAGTTGCCATCCCTGAAAAATGTCCTAATTTTTCATTTATTTCATTTGATTTTGTGATGGCTTTCCGTGCTTTCTCGTATTCTCCCATTCCAATATATGTTCCTCCTATATTAGACAATTGTGTTGCCATACTATATATATTTCCTATTTGCTGATACCTTTTGTAAGACTCATCAAGGTATTCAAGAGCCTTTTCGTATTGGCTTAGACTCTGGTAGACAAGACCCATATTGCCCAATTGACTTGCTGATTCTCCTTTCTTATTTATTTTTTCAAATAATTCATAAGCCCTTTGGTAATGTTCCAATGCTTTCTGAAATTCCCCCATCTTATAATAGATCGTCCCCATATCTCCTAGACACACGCCTAATCCTTCAAGATCGTCTTTCTCTTTTGCGATTTTTTGCCCAGTCTGCAAACTATCCAACGCTTTTTCTGGTTGTCCAGTATCCCTATAAATAAGCCCCAAATTATATAAACTTCTTACAATACCTTTATAATCCTGTTTTTTCTCTTTCATTTCTAAAGATTTGCGATGGTGCTCTAACGCTTTTTCTGGATGAGCGTAATTTTGATAAATTATAGCTGCACAATATTCTTTAATTTCGGGTTCAGGATGAGGAAAATGATTTGTTAACCACGAGTATGGATCTTGTACTTTTATCGTGTAATCTTTTGATTCAAGTTTTAAATCAGATTCTGTTTGAGAGCCTAATATTAAAGAGGACGTATTTCCAACAAGTTTTAATACTTCAATATTTGAAGATTTCGTGAGATTGCGTAAAATTACATCTATTTCAGCACGTTTATCATCCTCATTTGAACTCTCGTAGTTTGAGGAAATTCGATAACATCTTAATGACTCTAAAGGAATATCCTCGTGAGAAATCCATATTATTCGCTTGATATTTTCCATTTGCATGAGGACGGGAACAATATCAAAATCATCTCCTCCCGAATAGCCCATTACGACTAACGTGCGATTTTCACAAACTCGATTGAAAAACTCGCGCTTATAAGTTTCTACTGAAAATAAATCCCCTCCCTTTTCTTTTCCTAGACCATCAAGCGTGGTTATAATTGATGATTCTGTATCTTCACCTGTAAGCAAATTTTTTAACGAACCATGAATCTTGTACAAGACTAACAGATTTTCCTGCAGATTTTTTTTAGGATCCCCAAAATTATTAAAATCTTGTTTAGTGATGATAATCCGGATATTAGGATTATCAATACCCAATGCACGCTCGATGAGATAATCAAAATTTGTAGTCATCACGTAATGTCCCTTTTTTATCATATCAGCTAAAAAACCGTGAACCGTGTTTGGTTCTACTGCCTGCTCGAAGTATTGCATAAATTTCAATTCTTTATCTATTTGATTTCGGAACAGTTCGATAACATATTCGTATCGTAAATCTTTAATCGAATTTCCAGAAATCAAATCTTCTGCCGCATCTAGGGGTGTAGAAAATTTAATAATGGAATTCATTATTTGACGCGCAGACGCCAAACAGGACGGGGGACTGATGGATATTCCCGCACCCGCAAGAAAGGTTAACGGCTCGTTTCCTTTAAACAACTCTTGCAAGTCAAATTCGCAAGGTTCAAACATTTCTTAAATTGCCCTCTATAATATTGCTAAATAGATAATATAATATACAAATATGTGTCATTTTTTTTAAAATATTTTGATTTTTGATATAAACAAGTTAACATAATCTATTGACCTCGAGTACAATATATTAGACAATGATGCATAAATGTGTATTCCACTGAAGATTTATCAGAAATTAAAGCTTTAGAACACGACTTCAGTGAATGATCTAGAAATTTCGAAAGATTATTTCCCTAATTTTTGTGATTTCTAGACTCTCCATTATTTATTTGTTTAAGACTATTAGAAAACGCTTATTGAACATAAATAGACTCTATTATATCGTCGTAATTGGTATTTTCGGGAAGTCAAATACATTTAAAAAACTCTTTTTTAAGGGTAATACGCATATAAAACCCAAGAATAAGGATCGAACTCATTATCTGCATGATCCCATATACTTGCAAAATTATAATAAACGAGCGCTTCATTTACATTTATTAAATGAGTGCTATTGTGTCGCACGTAAGTAACAGCAACAAAACGTCCATAGGGGTCGGTTTGGGTAAGGTTATCTATATCCAAATAGACATGTTGGTTATAAATTAGACTGGTTAAAAAGTCCTTGGCTTCTTGATAACCGCTTTCTCCACTTTCGGGCGTATCAATATCGGCAAGTCGTATTCGCTCGTTAAAAATATGAGTCGTACCTTCGAAATCGTAAGTATCTCCATCTACAATGTAAGTAGCATTTCCTTCGCAATCAATTTCCAAGGAGGGGGGAATGTCAGGAACTTCGGGAGGCTCTTCGGACTCATTTAAATTAAGTGATAACATGCCGACGGTTAAAATTGATGCAACAAGAACAATTCCAACAACACAAATTGGAATAATATATTTTAGTTTTCGTTTAAAATTAAAATTTTGAATTTTTTGATTTAATTTCACTTGTTTTGTTGAACTTTTATCTTTAACCCCATCTTTTAGAGTATTTAGATTAAAATTAGGACAACTCCCATTTCCAATTTTATACCCGTTCTCATCTACATGAATGGGCCATTTTTGGTTTGGATAATTGTCCCATGAAATTAAACCGCCACACGATTTACATCTAGTTTTACTAATATCATGTTTTCTCATTTGGCTAATACAGCTATTATTTCAGGTCAAATTCTGATAAGTCATTATCTTATTAAAATAATAAGATGGTAATGATTTAATAATAATTATTAGGGATTAGCCATGTTCAATCCTGGAAATCCCTCTGGCATAAAACTGAACTATAGCATTTAGTCTTGAACTCTGATCCGAATACTAAAAATAAGACCTATTTCTTAGAAACTCCATTTGATAGATTTGAAAGTGATTAAAGCAAATCATTGCTTTTGATCTTAAAATCTATCATGAATCATGATAGATTTCTACAAATTATAGGAACAACTATTAAATAGGTTAGTTGAAATGTATGGGTTGGAAGTAATAATAAAAAGGTGATTTTAAAACGAACTTAACTGAAATAAGATTGCATAGAAAAATAATCTACGACGATTCGAGCTTGGACTATTTATTTAATAGGGGACCTTATTATTTTCACGATAAACAGGAATTGAGAGAATTCACGGACGTTCTTGATGACGAGCCAGAAGATCCAGACGATACCGAGTGGTATTAGTCAAAAATATGTTGAATGAATGAATCCCATTTGTGTTAACTTAATATTATATTATTCCTTTATAATTTTATTTTTCAAGCCGCACACTTTTCATTCAACTAAAATAGTATCTCCACTACATTTAAATAGGTGATTGCTGCGACTATACATTAGTATCTGCCAATCTTTCGCGATTTAATTTATAATCTTTATCCTGATTTGGGATCAATACCTTTAAAGCAAGGATTTCATTGAATCCATAGATATAATTGAAAGATATTACTCATATTTAAAAAGACTTTCCCAATTTCTATAAATGAGGACCCCATTCTTCCTTAATCGCTGTAACTTCGATTTTATACTCGAATCTAGTTGATTTCCTGCGATGTATAACTTTTTCAAGGAGGTGAGTTTAAACATTGACTTTGGGAGAGTTGTTAACTGATTTTTATCTAATTGTAATATTTGGAGTGAAGTTAAGTCTCCAATAGACTCAGGGAGCTTTTCTAACTTGTTATGTTTTAAATTTAATCTTTGGAGCGATGTCAAGTCTCCAATAGATTCAGGCAATATCTCCAACTGATTCTTCTCTAAATTTAATCTTTGGAGCGATATCAAACCTCCAAAGGACTCAGGGAGCCTCTCTAACTTGTTATTTTTTAAATTTAATCTTTGGAGCGATGTCAAGCTTCCAATAGACTCAGGCAATATCTCCAATTGATTATCATGTAAATATAAGTCTTGGAGCAACGAGAGAGTCCCAACGGTATCTGGGAGATCCTTCAATTGATTATAATGAAAATCTAATTTTTGAAGTGCCGATAATTTGCCTATAGACTTAGTGAATTTCGTCAACTTGTTTCCACTTAAATTTAACGCTTGGAGTGATGATAAGTCTCCAATGGATTTTGGAAGATTTGTTAATTGATTCAGTTGTAAGGATAATTCTTGGAGCGATGATAAGTCTCCAATGGACTTTGGAAGATTAGTTAACTTGTTTTCATCTAAATTTAATTTTTGAAGTGAAGATAGTTGGGCTATTGACATTAGTACATTTGAAATCTTGTTTCTAGCTAAATCCACAGATTGGAGCGAATTTAACTCAAACAAGCCTTTTATTTCTGATAAATCCTCAACACTTTTATCGGTTAATTTTAACGAATTGTCGAATATAGGAATTCTTTCTCCCCGAAATCCCACCGATTCTATTCCAAGCGATAATAATTCTTCCTTATTTAAGTATGTCAAATATTTATTTTTTATTAAATATTCTACGACTGAAGGATGTCCGCTTGCAAATCTCTTGGCGATCTCGTCCTTGAATACTCTTTTAGCTAAAGAGTCATCCGCCATAGTTAGCCACTTCAGCAAGGGGAAGGCGAGCGTTCGGTGAAGCATAAGGCTATCGTATTCGTTCTCGACCCACGCCTGGAGATTAGAGCAATGCCCCCAGAATTCCTCTTCGGGGTTTATTTTAAGAGTTCTATACAACGCATTCCTATCAATTTCTTCCATCTCGTCAATTGATTGAATTGCGTCCAATTCTTCAATGTCGTCAAGAAGGATGTTAAATGCTAAATACTTGCATTGGTTAAATTTCTCGCCGTTCAGATAAATGACGCTTTTATCTCCTTCCAACTTTAATGTAATGTAATCGTTGACCTTGAATTCTTTTTCTCTCATTATCCACGGGATTCTTGTCTGATCACAAATCTGATACAATAGAAAATAATCGTGATAAATATAATAATTTTAACAATTAATGGAGAAAACATTTTTCTTGTTAATAAATTATTAAAGAAAAATTTCCCTTCACTGTAGTCTAAACATTTTTTTTAAAATTTTCATAAAATTAAAATAATGAGAAAGAGTTTTCAAGAAGCAATGAATTAAATTGTCGATATAAGTTTTATAATGAACTCAGGGAAGATCGTCATATGATTGTTGTTTAAAAGGTCTTAACTTTCTCGCATGTTTATGGTAAAATTACCAACGGATTATACCTTTATGGAATTAAACTGGCTATTGTAGATTTCTGCATAGAATCCATTTCGCTCAATCAATTCTTCATGAGTACCTTGTTCGACAATGTTTCCTTCATTCATCACGAGAATAAGGTCTGCGTTATGGATTGTTGATAACCTATGTGCTATGATAAAGCTAGTACGGTTTACCATGAGTTTATCCATTGCGTTTTGTATTAATATTTCTGTTCGCGTATCTACGGAACTAGTAGCTTCATCAAGAATTAATATTTTAGGATCGGCTAAAACAGCCCTAGCAATCGTAAGAAGTTGCATCTGACCTTGAGAAATATTGTTAATTTCTTCGTTGATAATCATATCATAACCATTTGGTAAGGTATGGACAAAATGATCAACATGTGCGGCTTTAGCAGCTTCTATAACCTCTTTATCAGTTGCATTACTTCGTCCGTATCGGATATTTTCTATTATTGTTCCATTGAATAACCATGTATCTTGTAGAACCATGCCAAATAATTCACGCAAATCTTTTCGAGTAAAACTTCTGATGTCGTGTCCATTTATTAAGATGGCCCCGTCAAGGACATCGTAGAAACGCATGAGAAGTTTGACGATAGTTGTTTTTCCAGCACCAGTAGGCCCAACAATTGCCACTTTTTTACCAGGTTTAGCAACGGAAGAAAAGTCATGGATAACTATTTTTTCTGGATCATAACCAAATTTGACATTTCTAAATTCTACTTCGTATTCATCGCTGTCTTTGATTTTAATAGGTACTAAAGTTTCTGAAATATCTTCATCTTCTTCAAGGAATTTAAATATTCTCTCTGCGGCAGCAATCGTTTGTTGAAGTGTATTTGACATATTTGCAAGTTGAGTCATGGGTTGTGTAAAAGAGCGAATGTATTGGATAAAAGCTTGAATATCTCCGATAGTTATTGAATTTTGGATGACAAGCCAGCTCCCTAATATAGCAATGCCTACATATCCCACATTTCCTAATAATATCATTAAGGGCATCATCAACCCCGAAATGAAATTTGCCTTCCATGCTGATTTGTAAAGAGTTTTATTGAATTCATTAAATTTCTTGATACTTTTTTCCTCTCCATTAAAAGCTTTCATTACAATATGGCCACCAAACATTTCTTCTACATGTCCATTTATATGTCCTAAATAAATCTGTTGTTTTACAAAATGTTTCTGCGACTTTTTAGCAATTATTTTTACCATAAACAAAGAGATTGGGATTATTACCAATGCTACAAGCGTCAAAATCCAACTAATAAAGAACATCATTATCAGAACACCAATAACACTCAATACAGATGTAATTATCTGCGTGAGACTCATACTAAGATTTTGATTGATTACATCCACATCATTTGTGATATGGGCAAGTACTTCACCATGAGTTTTTTTATCGAAATATGCGAGAGGTAATTTATTAAATTTTTTAGATATATCCTTCCTAAATCTATAAGACGTATCTGCGGAAACCCTTGCCATTAACCACCCTTGGATAAAAGCAAATAATGATGAAAGCATATATAATCCAATTGTAAACAGGATAATAAATCCTATATATCCAAAATCGATTGATCCCGTTCCAGTCATTTGAGTAATTAATCCTTCAAATAATTTTGTCGTGGCCATTCCCAAAATCTTCGGACCAAAGATAGTTGCTGTTGTAGAAGCTATAGCAAAAATGAACACGACTATTACAATAAATTTATATTTTCCCATATAATCCAGTAGTTTTCGCACCGTGCCTTTGAAATCTTTTGGTTTATCTCCCTTCATCATGGCCATTGGACCTCTCATAGGACCATGTCTCATCGGACCTTGTCTCATCTGAGTACGCTTCTTTGCAAATTCCATCATTTCTTCACGACTCATTGAATCAGGATCCATTCCTGCTCGCTTCAATGCCTCGCGTATCAGGGCTTCGCGATCGGTTGAGTCTTTTGCTTTTTTAGAGCCCTTTTTTTTAGATCGTGTTAACTTTTTATCATTCATTGTTTCCGAACTCATACCAAACCGCTTCATCGCACCTTTAATGAATTCCTCGCGAGCCTCCTTTGATTCGGGGTCCATTCCGAATCGTTTCATCGCACCTTTAATGAATTCCTCTGGATCCGTTGATTCGGGGTCCATTCCAAACCGTTCCATCATGGCTTTAATGAATTTTTCTCGATTTTTTGAATTTTTTTCGTCCTTTTTCGACATTATGATAATTCCTCTATTGTATGTTGTGATAAAGCAATTTCCTTGTAAGTTTCACATTTTTTCATTAGTTCCTTATGAGTTCCTTTACCTACAATTTTACCCTCTTCCAAAACAATTATCTGCTCTGCGTTCATTATAGTAGAAACTCGTTGAGATACGATAATCAAGGTATTATTTTTTATATTTTCTTTAAATGCTTTTCGCAATGCCCAATCTGTTTTAAAGTCCAAGGAAGAAAAGCTATCATCCAAGATATAGATTGGAGCTTGCTTTACTAATGCTCGTGCTATTGATAACCTCTGTTTTTGTCCACCTGATATGTTCATGCCACCTTGTGCAATCTTAGTCTTTAATCCTTTAGGTTTAGCGCTTACGAATTCTGAGGCTTGTGATATGTTAATCGCAGATTGAATAATATCGTCTTCAGCATTTTCGTTTGCATAATAGAGATTACTTGATATTGTTCCTGAAAATAAAGAACTTTTCTGAGGAACATATCCTATCTTTTCTCGTAGGTCAAATTGAGAAACTTCTCGAATGTCTATATCATCGATGAGGATGGCTCCCGAAGAAACTTCGTAGAACCGTGGTATTAAATTTATAAGGGTTGTTTTACCAGAGCCCGTCGCACCAATCAAGGCAGTGGTCTCGCCAGGTCTTGCAGTGAAACTAATGTTATCCAAAGCATTTTCTTCAGCATTGGGATATTGAAATGTTACATTTCGAAACTCAATAGTAGCATTGAATGGTTCATGAAATGCGCGCACCTCTTGAGAATCTTTAATAAACGGTTCCGTATTTAAAACTTCAGATATCCTTTTTACAGATACTCCAGCTCTAGGGAGAATAATAAACATTGCCGAAATAAATAAAAACGACATAACAATTTGCATTGCATATTGCATAAATGCCATCATGTTTCCAACTTGAATGAATCCATCAGCAACATCGTGAGATCCTATCCATATTATTAAAACCATGCTTCCATTCATTATTAACATCATGAGTGGCATTAAAACGACCATCACGCGATTTATGAACAAGCTATTTCTCGTTAAGTTGAGATTAGCATCGTCGAAATGCTTTTCTTCAAAATCTTGCTTATTGAAACTCCTAATTACCATCATGCCTGAAAGATTTTCGCGTGAAACAAGGTTGAGCCTATCTATCAAGGTTTGAATTCTCTTGAATTTTGGTAAAGCAACCAAAAAAATGACGATTATTATGCTAATTAGAATTATTACAGCTAGAGCTATAATCCACATCATTGATGGAGCTAACAAGATAGCATGAATAATACCTCCGATCGCTAATATTGGAGCGTAGAATACTATGCGTATTAACATCATCACCATCATCTGGATTTGAGTAATATCGTTGGTTGAGCGCGTTACCAAGGAAGCCATAGAAAACTTGTCAAACTCAATGTTTGTAAAGCTTTCAACTTTTTCGAACAAATCTGCTCGAATATCACGAGCCATTCCCGTTGCAGTTTTAGCAGAACAGTAACTCACACCAATAATGCAAAACATTGATATTAATGTCATTAATATCATAAATCCTCCGATAGTGAATATATAATTCATCTGAATCTCATCGGTATTCATGCCTAAAAGCTCATATTCTGCCCTGATTGCTTGTATTACTGATTGATGAAGTATAGTTTCGTCAAAACCATCGAACATGTAATTAATCTGACTTATGATTAGAGTTTTATTAGGTTCTAGCAAATTCTCGATCGCATCAAATATGTCCGTCACATTAGGAGGTATTGGCAAACCCATTTCAGTAGCTAAATCCGGATTTTCCATAATTTGTTTAATGAAATATACAATCACTATCGGCTTAGCCATAATCGAGCCCAATTGATCGTGCTCTTTACTAGTTAGGCTGCTGTTAAGCACATATATCGGTTCACTCCTAATAGCGGGGTACTCATTTACATATTTATCATATTCAGCAGACATGTTATCGTAATGTGAATAATTTCCAAGTACCGCCGACTTTTCACCAGGTTCTTCTATGAATAATAAGGTTCTATTCATTTCTTGTTCAGTAAGTGCAACTGGGACAGTATCCTCGATACCACCTTGTTGAATTCCTACATTGACGATATTTGAGAGATAATCTGGTAATGCTAGATTTACATTAGCTTGTATAAATAGCAGAAAGATCGCTGTTGTTATCAGTGGCAAGTAAGGTTTCGCGTATTTGATTATTCTAGTCATAATTTCACTTTTTTATTTTAATTCTATCAATTTTTCATTTGTCTATAATTAACTTATCCCCATTAAAATTGAGGTGGGAGATCAGTCTTTTCAGAACAGTTATAGTTTCTTTCTTTTCATTATTATCTAATGTACTTACTAAGTCTTCAATCCACTTTTGACTGGCGTGTAAACTTTGATGAAGAAGTTCTATCCCTTTTTGAGTTAAAGTTAGGTTTTTAATCCGTCGATCGTTAGGATCTTCGTTTCTCTCGATCAATTCTAATTGTTTCATTCGATCTAACAACTGACTTGCTGCTGCATTTGAAATTCCCATATTTGTACTCATTAGGGAAACATTACAGTTGCCTTTTTTATGTATTCGAATGAGAGCGCCTAATTGTTGCATTGAAAGGGCTTTATCTCTCGTGAATTTGAAGATATTTGCCATTGACATTCGTAATGTCAGTTCAATCCACTTTCTTACAGTCATCAAGAGTTCTTGCTCCATTTTCTGTACCAATTTTTTTTTTTGAAGATTTAAATTAGTTAATATGTCTTAATATTTAATGTTT